>JAPOPO010000120.1 GCA_026712885.1 Rhodospirillales bacterium
GCACATCTGCCGTGCGCAGCACGATTTCGTCGATGCGCAGCAGCAATTCGTGCTGGGTTATGCGGGACGGCGTCGATGTCAGGCCGAACCGCCTGGCGAGCGCGCCGCCCTGGTCGAAGTAGAACGTCCGTCCGTGGGTTCTCGCGAGCTCCAGGGGCCGGCCCGCCATCAGCACGATCCGCGTGGGCGTCTTCTCGGCCAGCGCCCACTGCACCTCCGCCGGGCGCGTGCCGTCGATGAACACCACCGAGCCCGTCAGGGGCCGGTAGGCGAGGGGGTTCACCCGGTCGCCCGCGGCCGCGATCGCCGCGCCGTGCGGCCCGAGGATGTCTTGATCGACTGTGACGGAAGGATCGAAGAGGCGCGTGCGGTCCGTCGTTGCCGGCGCGATCCCCGCCACCGGGTCGGGCGCCTCGATCCGCGCCCTGGCCCGCGCCGCGGCCTCGTCCTCAAGCCGCGCCAGTTCACCGGATCGCTCCAGTTCCAGCAGCTCGGTCCCGATGCTCGCCAACAGGTCCGCCTCCACCGGCGGCCATACAGCCCCGCGCACCCCCAGGTCCCGCGCCGGCAGCGCGGTGCACACCGCGATCAATACGGCGCCGACGATCGTCGCGAATCGGCGCCTCACGGACGCTGCTCCGATAGCGCCAATCCGGGATCCGCCGGCGGATTGCTCCGCGCCAGCGGATTGCTCCGCGCCAGCGGGGGACCGTCGAGGCCCAGCCAGGGGATGTCGGGCAGCGCGAGGGCGCGCCCCTGGATGCGATCCCGCGACACCAGCCCGATCTCCGCGTAGCGGCTGTCGTGGCTGTCCACGTGATCGGCGTGGACGAAATACCGGCCCTCGGGCACCACGCCCGGCGCGATCGCCTCCAGCGCCCGCCCGGCGAGAGAGACGCGCTTCGCGCGGCCCAGGTATTCTCCCCCGATCCACACGCCGCGCCCGGCGTCGACCTCCACGACATCGCCCGGCACGCCGCGCACGGTCTTGAGGTACGGGACGGGGGCCCCGAGCGCCTCCGGCGGATCGAACACCACCCGGTCGCCCCGCGCCGGTTCACCCACCGGCACCACGAAATACCCCCAGGCCTCATCCGACCAGCTCGCATTGACGTACACCCTGGAGACCAGCGCCAGCCAGGCCAGCGCCAACGCGGCCGCGCCCATCAGCCACCGGTTGCCCCGGTTCGCCGTCCAACCGTTCACGGCCCGTCTCCCGGTGCTGTCTCATGAAGCCGCCGGCGCACCTCCCCGGTGTAGTCCGGCGCCCCGGCCGCCACGGCCTGGGCGGGCAGCAGCACCACGCCGCGTTCCTCGGCCACGCGTTGCAGCGCGGATTCCAGTCGCACGGCCCACGCCCGGGTCCGTTCGGCCGTCGATTCCGCCGATGGGTCGTCCTCGCGGACGGCGGTTTCGATGTGCTCCATCGCCAGCGCTTCCAGCCGCACACGTCCGATGCGCGGCGCCTCGTCCTCCGACGCCACGAACGCGCCCGCGAAGAACGCCCCGACCAGGACCGTCCCGATCCACGCGCCCAGTCCCACGGTCCTGGCTTCGTCCCTTGCAATCATTCCTGCGCTCCGTGCGTTCTCCGCACCGGCGGCATCGTCACGCTCAAGCGGCTGTCGCGGTGCTTGAACCAGGCCGTGCCCCCGGCGTCGTGGAAGAGGTACATGTAGTGCCCGGCGTAGCGCGGGTGGGCCGGGTCGCCGGACAGCACGCCGTTGCGGATCGCCGCCTCGAACACCGCGTCGCTGTCCCTGAGCACGCGGATGCGTCCGGCGGTCTCCCCGGCGCGTCC
>JAPOPO010000508.1 GCA_026712885.1 Rhodospirillales bacterium
CGCACCGGACGCGCCCGAGCCCTGCGATATGGCGCCCATGGGGCGGCAATGGTTCAGCCTGAGCGACCGCTCACCCGCGAATGTGGCGGAGGGAGTCATCCGCGCCGCGGAGGAGCTCAACGCCGATATCGACGCGCGGCTCGCGGCGCTTGGGCTCGGCGAGCAGGACCTCGCGCTGGTGGGCTTCAGCCAGGGCACGATGATGTCGCTCCACGTCGCCTATCGCCGCGCCGCGCCGTGTGCCGGCGTGCTCGGCTTCTCGGGCCGACTGGTGGGCGGAGAGCACCTGGGCAGCGAGCTGCGCGTCCGGCCGCCGGCCTTGCTGATTCACGGCGACGCGGACGATCTGGTGCCGGTGGGCGCGCTCTTCGAGGCGGCGACCCTGCTCGGCGCCTGCGAGGTGCCGGTGCAATGGCACGTGAGCCGGGGCATCGGCCACGGCATCGCGCCGGATGGCCTGGAGTTGGGCGGGCGCTTTCTCCGCGACGTGCTGGGCGGGGGCTGAACGCCGCTGCACGGCCTCAGTCGAGGCCGATGTCACTCTCGCGGAGCTCCGCGACCCCCGCGTCGTCGAGGTCGAGCCAGTCGCGCAGGACCGTGTCGCAGTCCTCGCCCAGCAACGGGGCCGCCCGGGGATAGTCGACCGGCGTCTCCGAAAACTTGATCGGGTTGGCCGGATAGTCCACCTCGACTCCGAGGCTGTGGGGGACGCTCACCCTCATGCCCCGCGCCTGAACGTGCGGGTCGTCGAAGACGCGGTCGATGCTGTTGATCGGCCCGCAGGGAACGCCCACCGGCTCCAGCAAGGCGCTCCACTCGTCGAGCGTCCGCTGCCGGGTGATGTCGTTCAGCGTGGCGATCAGCTCCACGCGGTTGCGTAGCCGAGCGGTGTTGTCCGCGAAGCGCGGGTCATTGGGAAGTTCCGGGCAGCCGGCCACGTCGCAGAACTTGCGAAGCTGGCTGTTGTTGCCGATGGCGAGTGCGAAATGCCCGTCTCGCGTCGCGAAGACGCCATAGGGCACCATGTTCTGATGCTCGTTGCCGGCGCGGGCCGGCGCCTCGCCCCCGACCAGATAGTTCATGGCCTGGTTGGCGAGCCAGGCCACCTGGGTGTCGAGCAGGGCGAGGTCGATATGCTGGCCCTGCCCGGTGCGCTCCAGGCTCGCGAGCGCGGCGAGGATCGCGGTCGCTGCGTACATGCCGGTCATCAGGTCGGCGGCGGCGACGCCCACCTTCTGCGGACCGCCGCCGGGCAGGTCGTCGCGCTCGCCGGTGATGCTCATGATGCCGCCCATGGCCTGGGCGATCAGATCGTAGCCGGTGCGGTGCGCGTAGGGCCCCGACTGGCCGAAGCCGGTGATCGAGCAGTAGATCAGGCGCGGATTGACCTCCTTCAGCGCGGGATAGTCGAGGCCGTACTTGGCGAGCCCGCCGACCTTGTAGTTCTCGATCAGGACATCCGCGCGCTCGGTGAGGCGCCTCACTACCGCCTGCCCCTCGGGCGCGGCGAAGTCGAGGGTGATCGAGCGCTTCCCCCGGTTGGCCGACATGTAGTAGGCGGCATTGTTGGTCTCGGCGCCGGACGCATCGCGCAGGAAGGGCGGCCCCCAGGCGCGGGTGTCGTCCCCGACGCGGGGCCGCTCGACCTTGACCACGTCGGCGCCGAAGTCGGCCAGCAGCTGGCCTGCCCAGGGGCCCGCAAGGATGCGGCTCAAGTCGAGCACCTTGAGGCCCGCGAGCGGGCCGGATCTCGGTTGATTCATGAGTGATACCTAGGTCTGGTCCTCTGCGCCGGCGATGATCTCCAGCGCCCGGAGGTTCTCCCGCGTGGTGTTGTCGAAGGCGATGCCGCGGTCCGTCGCCGCGCGGGCGGCGTGGCGGACGATCCGCTCGAACCCCTCGATCTGCGAATCGATCCTGAGGCTCCGGCGCCCGGCCTTGAGGGTGAGCTGCATCCAGCCGCGATCGCGGTTCCGCCTGGTGGAGTAGTAGCCGAGGGTGCAGCGGGTCAGCCCATCCCACGGCAGGTGCCGGCGCAAGAGGCCGTTCACGGTGATGCCCTCCTCGCTCACGCCGAGCCACGTCCGGTGCCTGAGCAAGGTGCGCAGGCCGTAGGCGGCGAAAAGCGCACCGAGTGCGCCGAGCACCCAGGCGGCGGGACCGGCAGACGCTGCCAACCCCAGTGGGCCGAGCGTAAAGAGCAGGCCGAGCCCGGAATAGAGATAGTCGAGCAAGACCGCACGCGGCGGGTAGCGGTGGCGGCTCTCCCCGGCCTTCGCTGCCTGAGCGCTCCCGGACGCACTCTCGGGCAGGGCTTCGTGCACGGGTGCGCTCACCGGGAAGCCCCCAGCCGCTCGCGCTTGATGCGCACGCCCGCCGCCTCGCGGTCCCAGCTTTCCGCCGTGATGCCGTCCGCGCGCAGCCTGTGCTTCTCGATCTTTTCGGTCGGCGTCTTGGGCAGGGCGTCGACGATGCGGACGTAGCGCGGGATCATGAAGTGGGCGAGCCGCGGCTCGAGAAACGCCAGCAGCTCGGCCGGCTCCAGCGCCTGCGCCGGCTGCAGCGCGACCACCGCCATGACCTCATCCTCGCCGAGCTCGCTCGGCACCGGAACCACCGCTGCCTCGCGCACCGCCGGATGGGCCGCGACCTCGGTCTCCACCTCCAGCGACGAGATGTTCTCGCCGCGCCGGCGGATCGTGTCCTTCAGGCGGTCGACGAAGTAGAGGTTGCCGTCCTCGTCCACGCGGCCGGCGTCGCCGGTGTGGAACCAGCCGTTGCGCCACGCCCGCGCGGTCGCCTCCGGCTCCTTGTAGTAGCCGTGGTTGATGGCCCACGGCGTGTCCGCCCGCACCACGATCTCGCCCACCGCGCCCGTCGGGACTTCGCAGTCGTTGGCATCGACCACGCGGAGCTCGCAGCCCGGCCGCACCCGGCCGGCGCTGCCCGGCACGGTCATGGGCACGGTCGTCATCACCGGGCAGCAAAGCTCGGTCATGTTGTAGATCGAATAGACCTCCAGGCCGAAGCGCTCCATGAACGCGTCCACGTCGTTCACCAGCGGCACCATGCCGACCGTGCGCAATGGGTGGTCGCGGTCGTCCGCCCTGGGCGGTTCCTTCTCCAGGAACTGGGCCATCACGCCGAGCAGGAACACCGAGGTGACCCCGGTGCGGCGCACGGTGTTCCAGAACGACTGCGTCTTGAAGTACTCCACCAGCGTGATCGAGGCGTGCTGACACAGCATGCCGTAGGCGATGGTCGCGCCGCCGAGGTGGAAGAGCGGCAGGCTGATGAGGTAGCGGTCCTCCGGCGTGATGAACTGCCAGGTGTCGGGCCCGAAATTCGAGAAGGCGTGGCAGTAGGAGCTGAGCACCGCCTTGGACGGGCCCGTGGTGCCGGAGGTGAAGATGATCGACTGCGTGTCCCAGGGCTCGATGGGGCGCTCCAGGGGGGCGAGCGACCCGCCCTCGGGGTGGAGCGCCGCCTCGTCCAGGACGGCAAGGCCGTCGATGGCAGGCGTCGGGCCGCCGACGGCCACCAGAGTCTCCAGGCTCGCGCGCCCGATGGTGGCAAGCCTCGGCGCAAGCTCCGCGTGGGCGACCATGATGCGGGCGTCGGAGCGCGCCACCACATGCTCCAGCAGCCGGCCCTTGTAGGCGGTGTTGATCGGCACGTAGACCGCGCCCAGGTAGTTCGAGCCCAGGAAAACCCGGAGTGCATCAGCACCGTTCGGCAGCCACGAGAGCACATGGTCGCCTTGGCGCACGCCCAGCGACTGCAGGCCGAGGGCGGTCTCGATCACCTCGGCGCGGGTGCGCGCGTAGCTCCACGCCGTGCCGTCCTCGAAGATGCAGAATACTTTGTCCGGCGTCGCCGCAGCCAGCCGGTCGAGCAGGTAGCGCAGCACGCACCTGTCGGCCGCCGGGATGCGCGGATCGCTGTGTGACGCCGCAGGGTGTTCCACCGCCGTCGCTCGCTCGTTGCCTGCCGTCTCGGACGGCCCCTTGTAGCCCGGAGCCGGCTTTGGATTAACCCGGATTCCTTGCCGCAGGTCAGGCGTCGGCGAGCGCGGCGTCGAGGGCGCGTTGCAATGTCGCGGCGGCGCTCTCGATCCCGTGTTGTTTCTGCACCCGTGCCGCCGCTGCTGCGCTCATCGCCCGGCGCTGTTCAGCGTTGGTGGAGAGTTCGACCACCGCGCCGGCGAAGGCCACGTCATCGTGGCGCGGCGTGAGCAGCCCGGTCTCCCCGTTGGTGACTACCGCAGCGGCGCCGGGCCAGTCCTGCGCCACCACCGGGAGGCCTGCGGCCTGCGCCTCCAGCATGGCCATGCCGAGGGCCTCCTGGTAGGCGGGCCAGACGTAGAGGTCGCAAGCGGCATAGACCGCCGGCAGTGCGTCCTCCGTGCGAGCGCCGGCGAAGATCGCGAGACCTGACCCGAGCGGCGCCAACGCCTCCTCCACCAGCCAGCGCGCCTCTCCCTCGCCGACGACGACCAGCTGCCAGGGCGGATCGGCGATGAGGTTGAGGGAACGTCCCAGCAGGCGCCAGGACGCTAACGCGGCGCCGGTCTGCATGGTGGCAACCGCCAGAAGCCACGGGCGCCCGAGGTCGAGCGGCAGCGCGTCCGCGAGCGCGCGGCGGGCCGCTTCGCGGTCGATCGCCCGGTAGGGCGCGAGGTCGAGGAAGGGCGCCAGCCGGTAGAGCCGCGCGGTGCTCGGGACCAGCGGCCGAATGCTCTCCTCGTCCTCGGCGGTGAGCGAGAGCACCGCCCGCGCCCGCGCGATGGCGCGCGCCGTGTACGAGAGCCAGCGCGCGTGGGCGCCGCTGGCTTCCGCCCGCGCGTAGGACGCGCCCACCAGCAGATAGGGGATGCCAAGCGCTTCGGCCACGGCGGGGCCGATCAGGTCAGGCGCCGTGTGGCGGAGGTCGCAGGTGAGCCACGCCTCGGGCCGGGCAACCGCCGGCAGGTCCCGGTAGGCGGTGACGAGCTTGCGTGCCTGCCTGGCGGCCTTTCGTTCTAGCGCCGCCGGTTGGCGGCTGTCTTCGAGACCCCCGTCGCTGCGGAATTCGGTGGGCGCGATGGTGTGGTAGCCGGCGATATCCAGTGCCCGTGCGAGCATGTGCATCAGCCGCGGCCCACCCCACGGTGCGCTCGGATCGGGAAGTTCGGCGGGCGCGTAGAGCGCGATCGGCATGTCAGGCGGCGGGCCGCTGCACAGGCGGCGCGGGGTTTGCACCCTGCGGCCCCCATCGGCGAATATCCGGCGCCAACAACAGGGAGGATCCCCGGTGACCGAGACACCCCTCAACGAGGCCGAACTGGCGGCCTTGCGCGCCTACGACACGCCCACGATCTGCAACGCGCTCGAGATCGTCTGCCCCGAGCGCCGCAACTTCGGATTTACGACCGAGACGCTGATCTGCTCCTTCCCGGAGCTTGCGCCGATGGTGGGCTATGCGCGGACCGCGACGATCCGTTCGATGGAAAAGCCCGCGAAGGACGGCAATGCCATGACTGCCGACCGCGTCGCCTACTACCGCTACGTGGAGGAGGGCCACGGGCCGTCCATCATGATCATCCAGGACGTCGACTCCCGGACGGGCGCGGCCTCCTGGTGGGGGGAGGTGCATTCCGCTGTGCACCAGGCCCTGGGCTGTCTTGGCGTCGTGACCAACGGCGCGGTGCGCGATCTCGACATGATCGCCGACGGCTTCCAGCTCATCTCGGGGACGGTGGTGCCCTCCCACGCCTGGGTCCATCTGGTGAGCCACGGCGAGCCGGTGGACGTGTGCGGCATGCTGACTCACTCGGGCGACCTGGTGCACGCGGATCGTCACGGCGCGGTCATCATCCCGCATGAGGCGGCGCGCGAGGTGCCGGCGGCGGCCGAGCTTTGCATGCGCCGGGAGGCGCCGATTCTGGCTGCGTGCAAGGAGCCGGGCTTCTCGGCGAACGTGATGGAGCGGGTTCTGCGCGAGGCGAAGGAGATTCACTAGAGCACTCTCCGACCTTGCCGGGTCAGGACTGCCCGAACCACACCCGCCTCCTCCTGTCCCCTCCCCCAAAGGGCGGAGGGGGAACGCAAGCGGCAACGGTCTTGTTTCCCTCTCCGCCCCCGGGGGCGGAGAGGGCCGGGGTGAGGCGGGGGATTTTCGGGCCGCACCGCACGCGAAACGAGGGACCGTGATGCAATCGGGTGCGACCGCGTCCGGAGGGCTAACGCGCTAGCCGCCGGCTGTCGCGCGCGAGGCGGCCCGCTTGCGCGTGGCTTCGCCGAACGCGCCGAAGATCGCCATCGAGAACGGGTCCTCGGTCACTTTCCACTCGGGGTGCCATTGCACGCCGAGCGCAAACGCAGGCGCGTCGGCAACGCGCACGGCCTCGATCTGGCTGTCGGGCGCGGTCGCTTCGACCACGAGCCCCGGCGCAAGGCGATCGATCCCCTGGGCGTGCAGCGAGTTGACCGTGGCCTCCGGCGTGGGCCAGAGCGAGGCCAGCAGGCCGCCGTCGGCAAGCGACACCTCGTGGGCCGGCCCGTACTGCACGTCGCGGGGCTGGCCATCGACCGAGCGGTGGTCGAGCCGCCCCGGCACGTCGTGAACGGACTGGTGGAGGCTGCCGCCGAGCGCGACGTTGAGCTCCTGCACGCCGCGGCAGATGCAGAACATCGGGACACCCCGATCGATCGCGGCGCGGATGAGCGGCAGGGTCGTCGCGTCCCGCTCGGGGTCGTGGAGCGTGCCGTCGGCGCTCGGCGAGCCGTCGTAGTGGGCGGGCTCCACGTTTGACGGGCTGCCGGTGAAAAGCAGGCCGTCGAAGCGGTCGAGCACCGTGTCGACGTCCAGCGCCGTGCCGAACGCAGGCACCGTGAGCGGCATACCGCCGGCGGCCTCGGACACCGCCCGCATGTACTTGTCGCCAACGATGTGGAAGGGATGAATGCCGATCTGCCGCGCACAGGCAGGCAGGCCGATCAGGGGAACCGGCGCATTGCTCATGTTGGCTCAGCTATCACGGGCCGTAGTCGCGGGCAAGAATCCGCCGCGCCGCTGGATGCCCGCATAGATGACGCCCAACCCGACGCCCCGCACCACGTAGAGCAGCGTCATCGCCAGCCAGAGGCCGTGATTGCCCATGGGCTCGCGCAGCAGCCAGGCGCACGGTGTGAACACGACGAAGGCCAGTATCATCGTATTCCGCATGTCGGCGGTGCGCGTGGTGCCGGTGAAGACGCCGTCGAGGAAGATGCCCCAGACCGCCACCAGCGGCAGCGCGATCAGCCATGGCAAGTAGTCGTAAGCCACGGCACGCACGTCCTCGATATCCGTGAGCACGCGGATTATCGGCGCACCGGCGAGGCCGTAGACGGCGACCGTGAGGAGGGCGAGCGCGAAGCACCACAGGAAGCAGGCCTGGATGGAGCGGGCCAGATCGTCGCGCCGCCTGGCGCCGAGCGCGCGGCCGGTGAGCGCCTCGACGGCAAAGGCGAAGCCGTCGAACCCGAAGTTGAGGAAGATGACGAAGTTGAGCAGCACCGCGTTCGCGGCGAGCACCACGTCGCCCTGGCGCGCGCTCAGCGTCGTGAACAGCGCAAACGCCGTGATTACGAAGACCGTGCGCAGAAAGATGTCGCCGTTGATCCCGAGGAAGCGCCGCATGGCCGGGGCATCGAGGACGAGGCGCGCACGCCAGTGGCCGCCATGGCGTTGAGCGAGACGGGCGGCGATGGCGAGGCCGAGGATCAGCCCGGAATAGTCGGCGGCCACCGTGGCCCAGGCGACGCCCGGGACACCAAGCTCGTAGACGAGCACCAGCACCAGGTCGAGCACGATGTTGATGCCGTTGACGGTGAGCAGCAGCACCAGCGCCGCGCGGGTGTTCTGCATCCCGATGAACCAGCCGACGAGCGCGATGTTGGCGAGCGTGGCCGGCGCTCCCCAGACGCGAATGAAGTAGTAGCGCATGCCCTCGCCGGCGACCGCCTCGCTCGGCTCGACCAGATAGAAGGCGAGCCAGCCGATCGGACCCTGCAGCGCCAGAAGCACGACCGCGATCGCGAGGGAGATGAGGAGCGCACGGACGAGCGTGGCGCGCGTCTCGTCCCGGTCGCGGGCACCGAAGGCCTGGGCGGTGAGCCCCGTGGTGCCCATGCGCAGGAAATTGCAGCCGAAATAGATCGTGTTGAAGATCAGCGCGCCGACCGCGACTGCGCCGAGGAAATGCGGCTCCGGCAGGTGGCCGATCACGGCCGTATCGACCGCGCCGAGCAGCGGGATCGACAGGTTGGAGACGACCATCGGCCAGGCCAGGCGCCAGACCCGCCGATGCCAGGCCCAGTCACCCATCGGCGGCAACCGCCGCATCAGGCCCTGCCTCCGGCGGCCGGGCGGCCACGCGGCGAGGCGCGCTCAGCGGCGGTCGGGTGTCTTGGCGCGCGGGTCGTCGAAAACGAAGAGCCTGCGCGGCAGTCTGATATTGGTCTCAAGATTGTGCAGGGAGACGGTGGTCACGAGCCCCTGGGCATCTCTCACCCGCCAGTTGGTGAGGCGCAGCGGGTCGGCGTCCAGGATCAGGGTCAGGCTCCCGCCTCGGGGGTCGTCCTCGTGAACCACGGTGATCTCGATGCGCTCGTCGCGCTCGACCACTTTCGTCACGTCCACGTCCTCGCTGAAGCGCGTCACCTCTCGCGTGAGCGCGCCAAGCGGGGTCTCGTAGATGAACCAGTCGTTGACCTGGCCGAGTTCCTTGTCGTGGTAGTGGATCCAGAGCCCATCGCCCACGATGATGACCGGCACCGGCGGTGCGTATTCCACGCGGAGCAGCCCCGGCCGACGCATGTGGATGACTCCTTCGGCGAAATCGCCCTCAGGCCCGACCTGAGTGAAGTCCGCCCTCAGGGACTGCAGGCCATTGAGGTAGCGCTCGACGGCGGCGAGCGTTTGCTGCGTTGCTTCGTCGAGGACGGCGGAGCCCGACTGGGCCTGCGCCGGCTGGGTGGCGGCGAGCCACGCAGCGAGCATGGGGGCAAGGCAGAGGAGGGCGGCAGCGCGAATCAACATCGGCATGGTGTGGAATGTAGGGTGCGCGGTTCCTGCCAACAACCGCACGGGGAGGAGAACTCAACCGGCCGAGTGGTCTGAGACCAGCACCTCGCGCTTGCCGACATGGTTGGCCTGGCTGACGACGCCTTCGCTCTCCATCCGCTCGATGATCCGGGCGGCGCGGTTGTAGCCGATCTGGAGATGGCGCTGAACGAAGCTGGTGGAGGCCTTGCGCTCGGCCGAGACCAATGCCACCGCCCGGTCGTAGAGCGGATCTTCGTCGCCGCCCTCGTCGATGCCTGCGGCGGCCGTTTCGGGCTCCTCGGTGATCCCCTCGATGTAGTTGGGACGCCCATTGGCGCGCAGGAAGTCGGTCACGCGCTCGACCTCGGCATCGCTCACGAAGGGCCCGTGCACCCGCGCCACGCGCCCGCCGGCACTGAGATAGAGCATGTCACCCTGGCCCAGCAGCTGCTCGGCGCCCGCTTCGCCGAGGATGGTGCGGCTGTCGATCTTGGACGTGACCTGGAAGCTGATCCGCGTCGGGAAGTTGGCCTTGATGGTGCCGGTGATGA
>JAPOPO010000209.1 GCA_026712885.1 Rhodospirillales bacterium
CTTCATGGCCCGCTACGGCCGCGGGCTGATCTGCCTCGCGCTCGGCAGCGACCGGGTGCGCGACCTCGGCCTCGAGCTGATGCCCAAGCGCAACGAATCCCGCCACGACACGGCGTTCACGGTCTCCATCGAGGCGCGCGAGGGGATCACCACCGGCATCTCCGCCTCCGACCGCGCGCGCACCATCGCGACTGCCATCGACCCGCGCTGCGGGCCGGACGACCTGACTTCGCCGGGCCACGTCTTCCCCCTCCTCGCGCGCGACGGCGGCGTGCTGGTGCGCACGGGGCACACCGAGGCGAGCGTGGACCTGGCAAGGCTCGCAGGCCTCAACCCGTCCGCCGTGATCTGCGAGATCATGAACGACGACGGCACCATGGCGCGGATGCCCGACCTGGAGGCCTTCTCCCAGCGCCACAACGTCAGAATTGCGACCATCGCGGACCTGATCGCCTACCGGTTGCGGCACGACAGCATCATCCGGCGGGTGCGGGAGACCACGTTCAGCTCCCATCACGGCGGCTCCTTCCGCATGTACGTCTATGCCGACACGGTCCAGAAGGCGAAGCACATTGCGCTGGTGAAGGGCGACGTGTGGGACAACGAGCCAGTGCCCGTGCGGGCTCACGCCCTCAACATCTTCGACGATGTGCTCGGCGACACCGCGGGCGAGAACACCGGCAAGCTTCAGGCCGCGCTCAGGATGATCGGCGAGCTTGGCCGCGGCGTCGTCATGGTGATCCGCGAGCCGTTTCCCGCGCGACTCTCGGAACCGGCGGAGGCGGACGCGGAGCACGAGGACAGCGAGGGCCTCAGGGACTACGGCGTCGCCGCGCAGATTTTGCTCGATCTCGGCGTGCGCGACATGATCCTGCTGCACAACACGCACTGGACCATCGTCGGGCTCGACGGTTACGGGCTCCGGGTCGTCGATCAGCGCCCGATCTCTGACGAGGCGCGGCGCGCGTGGATGGCGGACTCCGATGGCTGAAGGGCAGCGGGTCCTCATCCTGGAGGCGCGCTTCTACGAGGATATCGCCGACCAGCTGGCGGCGGGCGCGGTGGGCGCCCTCGACGAGGCCGGCGCGGGCCACGAGCGGATCAGCGTGCTCGGCGCCTTCGAGCTGCCGGCGGCGCTCGCCATGGCCATCGCGAGCGGGCGCTACGACGGCTTCGTCGCGCTCGGCTGCGTGATCCGGGGCGAGACCAGCCACTACGAGCACGTCTGCGGCGAATGCGCGCGCGGGCTCGCCATGCTGGCCGAGCGCCATCGCATCGCGCTCGGCTTCGGCGTGGTGACCGCCCCGAAAACCCCGGCCGGGGGGGGGGGGGGGGGGGGGGGGCGGGACAAAAAAAAAAAAAAAGACGGGCGCCGCCGCCGGCGGCCCCCGCCCGCGCCACGACCTGCGCGCGTTACACGGCGGGCTCACCGGACGAGCCGAGGGTGATGCGGTGGCGCTCGGCCACCACGGCGACACAGCGCGCGCACTCGCCGCAGACATGCTCGTAATGGCTGGTCTCGCCCCGGATC
>JAPOPO010000311.1 GCA_026712885.1 Rhodospirillales bacterium
ATCTCGCCGTGATCTCGGCATGCCTTGAGGACGCCGTCTTCGCGGTGGGCGAGATGGCCTTCGAGCCCGCCGACAGCCGCTTTGCGGCCATCGTCGTGCGCCGCTGCCGCGAGGCCGAGGGCGGCCCCGCGGGCCAGGCGAGAGCCGCGATCCACTTCGACGCGGTCTCCGCGGTCAAGCTGCGCGGCATCGACCGCTCCGAGCCGGCACGTCTGCTCAAGCTTGCGGGGATGGTCGCCGAGCCCGGCCGGTCCGCGACAGTGGTGCGGCTCCTGTTTCAGGACGGTGGCGAGATATGGATCGAGACCGGCCACCTCGCCTGCCTGTTCCAGGACCTGGAAGAGCCGCGCATGGCCTCGGTGCAGGAGCAGGAGGGGCGACCGTGAGCGACGGTATGTTGCTCGCGCTGCCCAAGGGCAGGATCGCGCGCGAGCTCTCGCCCGTGCTTGCGCGCGCCGGTATCGAGCCGGAGGCCGCGTTTGCGGACGAGCACGCGCGCCAGCTTCGCTTCGCCACCTCGGACCCGGGGCTCGGGCTGATCCAGGTTCGGAGCTTCGACGTCGCCACCTTCGTCGCCTTCGGCGCGGCCCAGCTCGGCGTCGTCGGCAACGACGTTCTGATGGAGTTCGATTACCGCGAGATCTACGCACCGCTCGACTTGCGTATCGGCCTCTGCCGCATGGTGGTCGCGGAACCGGCGGAGCTTGCGACCGGGGATGATCCGTCGCGCTGGAGCCATGTGCGGGTCGCCACCAAGTATCCGCACGTGACGAGCCGCCATTTCGCCGCTCGCGGCGTGCAGGCCGAGTGCATCAAGCTCAACGGCGCGATGGAGCTCGCGCCTGGACTGGGGCTCTGCCGGCGGATCGTCGATCTGGTCGGCACCGGCGCGACGCTCAGGGCCAACGGCTTGGTCGAGGTCGAGCACATCGCCGACATCTCCGCCCGGCTCGTGGTCAACCGTACCGCGCTCAAGACGCGGGCCAGCGAGCTCCAGGCCTGGATCGGGCGCTTCAGCGAGGCGGTGAATGGCACACAGGCTGGATAGCGCGGACGCGGGCTTCGCCGCCGCCTTCGACGCCCTGCTCGCGGCGCGACGGGGGGTGGCCGAGGACGTCGATCGCGACGCGGCAGCGATCGTGGACGCGGTGCGCGAAGGCGGCGATGCGGCGCTGCTCGATTACACCGCACGCTTCGATCGCCTGGCGCTCTCGCCCGACACCATTCGCCTGTCGGCGGATGAAGCTGCCGCGCAAGCCGCCGCAGCGCCCAAGGCCGTGCGGGGCGCGCTCGTGCAGGCGGCCGAACGGATCGAGGCTTTCCACGCCCGCTTGATGCCGGTGGACCTCGACTACCGTGACGAGGCCGGGGTGAGATTGGGTGCCCGCTGGCGCCCGCTGGATGCGGTCGGGCTCTACGTGCCGGGCGGCACCGCCGCCTACCCGAGCACCGTGCTGATGAACGCGATCCCCGCGCGGGTCGCGGGCGTGCGGCGCATCGCCATGGTGGTGCCGACGCCGGACGGCGCGCTCGATGCGGCGGTGATGGCCGCCGCCGAGATCGCCGGCGTCACCGAGATCTACCGGGTCGGCGGTGCCCAGGCGGTCGCCGCCCTCGCCTACGGCACCGAGACCATCGCGCCGGTGGACAAGATCGTGGGCCCCGGCAACGCCTATGTCGCCGCCGCCAAGCGGCTGGTGTTCGGCACCGTCGGCATCGACATGATCGCAGGCCCCTCGGAAATCCTGGTGGTCGCCGACAACGCCAACGAGCCGGAATGGATCGCTGCGGACCTGCTCTCCCAGGCCGAGCACGACGGCGACGCGCAGGCGATCCTCATCACCGACGACGGGGCGTTCGCGGACCGGGTGACGGAGGCGGTGGCGGCCCATCTCGCGCGCCTGCCGCGCGCGAACATCGCCGCTGCGAGCTGGCGGGACCACGGCGCGGTCATCGTGGTTGACTCCCTCGAGGAGGCGCCGCCGCTGATCAATCGGCTTGCGCCCGAGCATCTGGAGCTCGCAGTGGCCGAGCCCGCGCCGCTGGCCGAGGCGGTGACCAGCGCCGGCGCCATCTTCCTCGGCCGCCACACGCCGGAGGCCATCGGCGACTACGTGGCCGGCCCCAACCATGTGCTGCCGACCGCCCGCAGCGCCCGCTTCTCCTCGGGCCTCTCGCCCTTGGACTTTCTCAAGCG
>JAPOPO010000312.1 GCA_026712885.1 Rhodospirillales bacterium
AGATCTCGCCCTACGTGGGCGGGCGATCGACCGCGGACGGCCATGCCAATACCATCAAGCTCTCCTCCAACGAGTCCGCCCTCGGTTCAAGCCCCAAGGCGCAAGCCGCCTATCGGGAGCTTGCCGGCACGCTCCACCGCTATCCCGACGGCGGCGCCACGGAGCTGCGCACGGCGCTGGGCGCGCTCCACGGCATCGACCCGGATCGCATCATCTGCGGCAACGGCTCGGACGAGCTTCTGCAGCTTGTCGCCCACGCCTATGCCGGCCCCGGTGACGAGATCATCTATTGCCGCCACGGCTTCCTGGTCTATCCCATCGCGACGCTCGCCGTCGGCGCCACGCCCGTTGTCGCGCCCGAGACCGACTACACCGCCGATGTCGACGCGATCCTGAGCCGGGTGACCGAGCGGACCCGGATCGTCTTCCTCGCCAACCCCAACAACCCGACCGGGACCTACATTCCGAAGGGCGAGCTTCGCCGGCTTTGGGGCGGCCTGCCGGAGCACGTCGTGCTGGTGATCGATTCGGCCTATGCGGAGTTCGCCACCGCCGAAGACTACGAGTCCGGTCTGGATCTCGCCGGCATGGCGCCCAACGTCGTGATGACCCGCACCTTCTCCAAGGCCTACGGGCTCGCGGCGTTGCGGCTCGGTTGGGCCTACGGTCCGCCCGCCATGATCGACGTGCTCCACCGCATCCGCGGTCCCTTCAACGCCAATGCCGCAGCACTCGCTGCGGCGCTGGCCGCACTGGAGGATCAGGATCACATCGCGCGCGCCCGGCGGCAAAACGAGCAATGCCTCGGCGCGCTTGCGGCGCGGCTCATCGCCACCGGGCTCCACGTCGTGCCCAGTGTCTGCAACTTCCTGCTGGTGCGCTTCCCGGACGAGCCGGGACAAGACGCTGCAGCGGCCGACCGCTTCCTCACGGAGCGCGGAATTGTCGCCCGGCGGATGGAGCCCTATCACCTCGCCGACTGCCTCAGAATCACGATCGGCCTGGAGGCGGAGAATGAGGCTCTGGCCCAGGCGCTCGAAGCCTTCATGGCGGCGCCTGCGGCGGACGCGGGCGGCGACCGATGAGCGAACCTTTCTCCCGCGTCGCGCTGATCGGCCTCGGTCTGGTCAACTCCTCACTCGCGCGGGTCTTGAGGAACAAGGCGCCCGCGACCCAAATCGTGGGCTGCGCCCGCAGCCAGGCGACCATCGACAAGGCGACGGAGCTCGGCTTCGTCGACCGGGTGACGCTCGACCCCGCCGACGCGGTGGCAGACTGCGACCTTGTGGTGCTGGGCACGCCGGTCGGCACCTTCGCGCCGCTCGCCGCGCAAATCGGGCCGCATCTGGCCGAGGGGGCGATCCTGACCGATGTCGGCTCGGTCAAGAAGGCGGTGTTCGCCGCGGTGTCGCCGCACGTACCGCCGGGCGTCCATCTGATCCCCGGCCACCCGGTCGCGGGCACCGAGCATTCCGGGCCGGAGGCCGGTTTCGCCGAGATGTTCGAGGGCCGCTGGTGCATCCTGACCCCGGCGCCGGACGCCGACCCCGCAGCGGTCGAGCGGGTCGTCGCGCTCTGGCGCATGGCCGGGATGTCGGTGGAGCTGATGAGCGCCGACCATCACGACGCGGTACTCGCCATCACCTCGCACCTGCCGCACCTGATTGCCTACAACATCGTCGGCACGGTCACCGACCTCGAGGAGGAGACCAGGGAAGAGGTGTTCAAGTACGCGGCGGCCGGATTCCGGGACTTCACGCGCATCGCCGCCTCGGACCCGGTCATGTGGCGCGACATCTTCCTCACGAATCGGGAGGCCGTGCTGGAGATGCTGGGCCGCTTCAGCGAGGACCTCTCGGCGCTGCAGCGGGCCATCCGGCGCGGCGACGGCGCCTATCTGGAGACGCTCTTCACCCGCACCCGCGCGATTCGGCGCGGCGTGATCGAGGCCAAGCAGGTCTAACCGGGTTGCGCCGGGCCGCAGGCGCTCAGTCGAGGCCGAGGACGTCCGCCATCGTGTAGAGGCCAGGCCTGCGTCCCTCGGCCCAGCGCGCTGCCTGGACCGCGCCGCGCGCGTAGGTCTGGCGGTTGGACGAGCGAACGGCCAGCTCCAGCCGCTCGCCGTCGGCCGCGAAGATCACGCTGTGCTCGCCGGTCACATCGCCGCCACGCAGCGCGGCGAGGCCGATTTCGCCCCGGGGCCGCGCGCCGGTCACGCCGTCACGGCCACGCTTTGCGATCTCGTCGAACGAGACGCCGCGCCCGCGCGCCGCCGCCCGGCCTAGACCCAGGGCCGTTCCCGAGGGCGCGTCGATCTTGTGCCGGTGGTGCATCTCGACGATCTCGATGTCGTAGTCGTCGTCCAGCAGGCCGGCGACCTGCTCGGCGAGCCGGAACAGCAGGTTGACGGCGAGGCTCATGTTGGGCGCCTGAACCACCGCCACCTGCGCCGCCGCAGCCTCCAGCGCGGCCTGCTCGTCCTGCCCGAGCCCGGTGGTGCCGATAATCAGCATCGTGCCTTCGGCTGCCGCGAGTTCGGCGTGGCCGGTGGCGGCACCCGGCAGAGTAAAATCGAGCACCGCGTCGGCAGCCCGGAACATCGCCTGCGGGTCGTCGCCCACCGCGACTCCGAGCGGCTCGATCCCGGCGAGGGCGCCGCAGTCCCGGCCGAGCGCGGCATGCTCCGGCACCTCCGTCGCGGCAGCGACGGTGCAGCCCTCGGTCGCCGTCACCTGGCGGATCAGCGCCTGGCCCATGCGCCCCGCGGCGCCCGGAATCCCGATCTTCATGGCCCCTCCGGAGACTCGCTCCTCGGCTCTATCGTCGCGTCATAGTGGCGACGCCACGAGCACCAAGCAAGCCGGCGCCGAAGAGATGTGGGAGATGAGAAGGGCCGGGCCGTCAGGCCCGGACGGCGCGACGGCGCCGCGCGCGAAGCGCGTAGCGTCGCGCGTTTACGCGCGCGGGGGGGCGCGATGCGAGCGGAGCGAGCGCCCGGCGCCTGAGGGAAATGATAAAGCTCAGTCCTTCAGGTCCTCCCAGAGCTCCTTCACCTTGGCAAAGAAGCCTTCGGACTCGGGGCTGGTCGGGCGGGAGCCGCCCTGCTCGTTGAACTGCTTGAGCAGATCCTTCTGGCGCTTGCTGAGGTTGACCGGTGTTTCAACCGCGACCTCGATATACATGTCGCCGTGGCCGGCACCCCTGAGCGCCGGCATGCCCTTGCCGCGCAGCCGGAATTGGTGTCCCGATTGGGTGCCTGCCGGCACCGAGACCCGAGCGCGGCTGCCGCCGACGGTGGGCACCTCGACCGCACCGCCGAGCGCTGCCGTGGTCATCGGGATCGGCACGCGGCAGTGAACATGCATTGCGTCGCGTTGAAATATGGGGTGCAGCTCGACCGAGAGGAAGATGTAGAGATCGCCCGGCGGGGCGCCGCGCGCGCCGGCCTCGCCTTCGCCCGCGAGGCGGATGCGGGTGCCGTCCTCGACACCGGTGGGGATGTTGACCGAGAGCGATTTTTCCTTCTGTACGCGGCCCGCACCCCGGCAGTCGGGGCAGGGGTCGGCGATCACCTGGCCCGCACCCTGGCAGGTGGGGCAGGTCCGCTCGATGGTGAAGAAGCCCTGCTGCGCCCGCACCTTGCCCGCGCCGTTGCAGGTTCCGCAGGCCGACGGCCGGGTGCCGGCGCGGGCACCGGAGCCGCCGCAGGACTCGCAGTGCACGGTGCCGGGAACGCGGATCGTCGCCTGCTTGCCGTTGTAGGCGTCCTCCAGCGTGATCTCCATGTTGTAGCGGAGATCCGCCCCGCGCGCCGGCTGCCGCCGGCCGCCGCGGCGCTGGCCGCCGCCCATGAACTCGCCGAACAGATCATCGAAGACGTCGGCGAAGCTCGTTCCGAAGTCGAATCCGCCTGCGCCGGGACCGCCGCTCGCACCGTCGAACGCGGCATGGCCGAAGCGGTCGTAGGCCGCGCGCTTCTCCTTGTCGGAGAGCACGTGGTAGGCCTCGGAAATCTCCTTGAACTTCTGCTCGGCGGCCTTGTCATCCGGATTGCGGTCCGGATGGTACTGCATC
>JAPOPO010000315.1 GCA_026712885.1 Rhodospirillales bacterium
CTGCGCGCCGCTCCTACCCTGTCGGCCGCCGCGCACCGCGCAGCCCATGGCCCCGGCGAGGAAAGCGGGCTAAGGAATGCACCCGTGCGCCGGCCAGCAAGCGCGAACGCTGCTCGCGTGCGGCCCGCGGCGGCGAGAGCAGGCCTGCTTTGGCGCTTCTTCGTTTCTTCTTGCCCCCCGCATACAATCGACCGGCGCAGGCGCGCAGACGAAGGGGAATGGGCGATGGAAATGGTCATGCGAAGCTACCCGAACGACTGGGTCGCCGAGTCCATCATGCACCGCAAGGGCGTTGGCGGCGGCTCGACGGGGGTCACGCACGAGCTGACCGAGGAGAAGCAGGGCACCTACCTCTACACCATCGGCCCCTACGCCGACCCGGTGCTCTCCATCGAGCCGGGCGACCGGGTGATCGTCGAGACCCGCGACGCCTTCGAGGGCAAGATCACGAGCGAGAGCGACGTGCCCTCGGAGCTGCTGGAGGTGCCCTTCCTCAACCCGCAATGCGGTCCGATCTTCATGGCCGGCGCCGAGAAGGGCGACGTGCTCGCCGTCCATATCGAGAGCATGGCGCCGCGCGGCCCCCAGCCCCGCGGGACCTGCTGCATGATCAAGGAGTTCGGCGGGCTCACCAGCACCTACTACACGGCCACCCTCAACGAGCCGCTGCCCGAGAAGGTGCGCAAGGTGGAGGTGGACGAGGAGAACGTCTACTGGAGCGACCGGGTCACGCTCCCCTACAAGCCGCACATCGGCACGCTCAGCTGCTCGCCCCAGATCGATTCGATCAACTCGCTCACGCCGGACGATCACGGCGGCAACATGGACCTGCCGGACATGGGGCCCGGCACGATCACCTATCTGCCGGTGCGCGCGCCCGGGGCGCTGCTCTACATCGGCGATGCCCACGCCTGCCAGGGCGACGGCGAGGTCTGCGGCGTGGCCGTGGAGTATCCCACCACCACCACGATCACCGTCGACCTGATCAAGGACTGGACCATCGACTGGCCGCGCCTCGAAGCCGACGACTTCATCATGACGATCGGCAGCGCCCGGCCGCTGGAGGATGCGACCCGGATCGCCTATCGCGAGCTGGTGCGCTGGATGGTCAAGGACTACGGCTACGACCAGTGGGACGCCTACATGATGCTGAGCCAGTGCGGCAAGGTCAGGCTCGGCAACTTCGTCGATCCCAAGTACACGATGGGCGCCGCGATTTCGAAGACGTACCTGTAGGCGGCGCCTGCCCTACAGAACCTGCACTGCGTCGCCCCGCTTCACCGTGCCGCCCTGGACGACGAAGCCGTAGACGCCTGCGCACGGAAGCGATTCGCCGTCGAGCACGGGCACGGGAAGCGTGTTGTGCTCGACGATGGTGCGGAGGAGCTGCGGGTCCTTCTCCAGATCCCTCTGCGCCAGTGTCGGGACCGAGCAGCGCGGTGTCGGGTCGGAGATGCAGAGCCGCACCTCGTCGCCAATGGCGACCTCGCGCCCGACCCAGTCGTTTTCGACGAACCCGCTTGCGCCCTCGGGTGTCGCGATCGTCACATTGGGGCGAAAGCGGCGCGCGCTGAACTTCGATCCGGGGCGGAGCTCGGCGAGGCGCGCAATCGTGGCTGTGGTTATGAGGTGGAGCGCCGCGTAGTCGGAGAACCGGCCCGCCATCATCAGCTCGCCGATATCGACGATGGTCTCGTCGGCGGCGAGGGGGTCGAGGCGCTCCAGGCTGGGCGCCTCCGGGCGTTCCGTCGTGAGCGTGACCGGCCGCCCCAGGGTGTCGGAGAGGCGTGCATCGGGGTCGCCGTCGTTGCTCGAGACGGCCGCGCCGTCAGGCCAGACGATGCGCACCGGCGGGAGAGGCGCGCCGGGCTGCGGCGGCTCGACGAAATCGGCGGCAAGCGCCATCAACCCGGCCCACTTCCTGGGCGTCTTGGCGCTTCCTACCCTGCCGCTGGTGCGGTCGAGCACGGCATAGCCGCGGTCACCCAGAATGCCGCCTTCGGTGACCAGCGCCTCGTCGATCTTGGTGCCGGCCATGGACTTGACCGGATAGCGCCAGAGCGCCTTGACGGTGCCGCCATTCGTGCCTTGCGATGTCATGATCCCCTGCCCTTCGCGAGCGTGCCCTGTGCCGAGCCGTCCTATACCAAGCGGCCGCCTGCTTGGCACTGCCCCATCATGGGTCGAGGAGATCGCGGCTCCGGTGCCAGTCCTCGATGGACTGGTCCGGGTACTCCGCAAAGCGCGGGTCACGTTTGCCAGACGGGATCCTGACCCAGCCCGGCGCGTAGTCGACCATGATGTGGCAGCGCTCGGGCGCGGCCGGCAGCGGCGTGTCGATGGCCGACGCGAAAGGGTGGACCAGCTCTGGCCAGCGCGGGTCCCAGACCCAGAGTGCGCTGCCGCAGCGGCCGCAGAAATGCCGCTCCGCCGGGCTCACCATGCCGTCCTCGAGGCGCGCCCGGTAGACCTTCAGGGAGCGCTTGCCGGTGACGCTCAGGGTCTCCCCGTCACCGCCGAGATTGATGGCGTAACCGCCGCCGCCTGCGGTCTTTCGGCAGATCGAGCAGTAGCAATACATGTAGGGAAGCGGCGTCTTCGACTGGAGCGAAAACCGAACCGCGCGGCAGTAGCACGAGCCTTCCAACAGCATGGAACCCTCACACGTTTCATGCCCTCGTGAGCGCTTATGCCACGAACGCGCGCGGTTCGGGAGGCCCGGACCGGCGGTCGCTCACTTACATGCCATCGACGGGCGCGGTGTCGGCCGACGGCTCGTAAAATGCGAAGTCTGCATCGTCGAGCTTGTCGGCGGCGGTGTCCTCGAGCCGGATCGTGCCCCCGCCATAGCTCGTGAGATCGATCACCGTGGTGTTCGCGTAGGAGTCGACTTGCAGGTCGTCGAAGCCCGAGATCCCCGCGAGGGCGGAGAGGTCGATCCTGTCCTCGCCGTCCGCGAAATCCACGACCGTGTCGAAACCGCACTCGGCCCCGAAGACGAAGACGTCCGCGCCGTCGCCGCCCCTGAGCTCGTCGTCGCCCTCGCCGCCGTGGATGACGTCGTTCTCGGTCCCGCCGTCGAGCTTGTCGTCGCCCTCGCCGCCGAAGAGCCGGTCGCGACCCGCGCCGCCCACGACAGTGTCATCGCCCTCCTCGCCGAAGAGGTCGTCGGCGCCTTCCTTCCCCTCGATGCGATCGTCGCCCTCGCCGCCGAGGATCGTGTCCGCCCCGGCGTTGCCGACGAGCCGGTTGTCCCCTTCATCGCCCAACACGATCGACGAACCGTTTTGGTGGATGATCGGCGGGGTTCCGTCCGGCAGGGCGAAGTTCGCCGCCGTGAGTTGCGACGAGGCGGTGCCCCTGAGCTCGATCGAGCCGTCGAGAGCGTCGTGCGTGATGCAGACCCCGCTGCCGTCCTCCTTGTCGACGATATCGAGGTCGGCGAAGGCGATCGCCTCCGGCAGCAGGCGGAGGTCGATCACGTCCTTCTCGACTTCGAATTGGTAGATGACGTCATCGCCCACGTCCCCGAAGTAGACGAAGGTATCCGCGTCATTTCCGCCGATCAGGGTGTCGTCTCCGGCACCGCCGATGAGGACGTCTTTTCCGTAGCTGCCGCGCAGGAGGTCGTTGCCCTCATCGCCCCACAGGTGATCGTTGCCAACGTCGCCCAGCATGAGGTCGTCGCCGGTGCCGCCGCGCAGGAGGTCGTTGCCCGCGCCCGCGTCGAGGACATCGTCTCCGGACCCGCCGCCCAGGTAGTCGCGCCCGGCCGCTCCCTTCACGCTGTCGTCGCCCGACCCGCCGAGCACCACATCATTGTCCCCTCCCCCCTGGAGCACGTCGCTGTGGCTTCCGCCTTCGATGATGTCGTCGCCGCCGCGGCCGTTGATAGTGTCGTGGCCCGCGCCGCCGGTCAGGACGTCGTCGTTTTCCGTTGCTTCATTCGGGTTGGCCATCGTTGCCTCCTGTTGGCTTGTCCGCGTGTCTCATTTGAAACCTGGTCGAGCGGGGTGTTCCCCGCGGTGCTGAGAACCCCGTCACATGCCTTCGACGGAAGCCGCATCGGCTGCCGGCTCGTAGAACACGAAGTCCTCGGCACTGAGGTCGCTCACGGCCGTGTCTTGAAGCCAGATCTGGCCCCCGCCGTGATCCGTGAGATCGACCACGGCAGCGGTCCCGAAGGCCCAGACATGCAAATCCTCGAAGCCCGAGAGCCCTTTCAGGGCCGAGATGTCGATCACGTCCGCGCCGTTACCGAAGTCGCTTATCCAGTCTGTCCCGTGCCCGCGGCCGAAGACGAAGGTGTCGCCGCCTCCGCCGCCGGTGAGCTGGTCGTTGCCCTGGCCGCCCACGAGCAGGTCGCTGTAACCGCCGGGGCCGCCGGTGAGTTCGTCGTTGCCTTCGCCGCCAAACAGCCGGTCGGGGCCATATCCGCCTTGGATGACGTCGTCGCCTTCCTCGCCGTAGATGGCATCGGCCCCGCTGCCGCCGTCGAGGTGATCGTCGCCCTCGCCGCCGAAGACGCGGTCTTGTCCGCCCTCGGCGAAGGCGGTGCCGTCGCCCTCGCCGTTCACATAGAGCACGGCGCCGTCCGACCCGTTGTACTCATCGCTCGGCCGGACGATCCAGGCGCCGTCGATGGTGATCATGGTCGTCTCCCCATCCGGCATCTTGAAGTCCGACGCCGAGAGTTCCGACGCGCTGCACCCCTTGAGCTCGATGGAGCCGCCGAAGGCCTCGTGGGTGATCCTGGCCCCGCAGCCTTCCTCAACGTCCGCGATGGTGAGGTCGGAGAACCTGATCGCCTCTGGCAGCAGGCGCAGGTCGATGAAATCTTCCCCCGGCTTGAAGTCGAGGATGACGTCGTTGCCGAATTTCTCCTGGAATACGAAGTGATCCTCGCGCGCGCCGCCGCTCAGGAGGTCGTCGCCCGCGCCGCCGAGGATGACGTCCTCTCCGTCACCGCCTTCGAGGAAGTCGTTGCCGCTGCCGCCGATGAGACGATCCCACCCTGCGTCACCCACGATGTGGTCGTTGCCGGAGTCGCCATAGAGGAAGTCGTCCCCCCCACCCCCTCTGACGTAATCGTCACCGCTGCCGCCGCGCACGATGTCGCGGTCACC
>JAPOPO010000295.1 GCA_026712885.1 Rhodospirillales bacterium
CCCCGCCCCGCGTCTTCGATCAGGCGCCGCGTATCCTCGAACATCGCCGGCGTCTCGGTCGAGAAGCCCGCGATCAGGTCGGCGCCGAAGGCGATCTCCGGCCGGAGCGCGCGCAGCCGCTCGCAGAGCGCCAACACGTCGGCCCGGCTGTGGCGGCGCTTCATGCGCTTGAGCACCATGTCATCGCCCGCCTGGACGCTGAGGTGCAGGTGCGGCATCAGGCGCGGCTCCTCGGCGAAGAGGCGCTCCAGTACCGGGTCGACCTCGACCGGATCGATGGAGGAAAGCCTGAGCCGCGGCAGCTCCGGCACCGCCTGGAGCAGGCGGCGCACCGCCTCGCCGAGGCGCGGCCGGCCCGGCAGGTCGGCGCCGTAGTGACCCAAATCGACGCCGCTCAGCACCACCTCGCGGTGGCCGGCCGCGACCAGCGCCCGCACCTCGGCCGCGATGGCGCCGAGCGGCACGCTCCGGCTGGGTCCGCGCGCGAAGGGGATGATGCAGAAAGTGCAACGATGGTCGCAGCCGTTCTGCACTTGAACGAAGGCCCGCGAACGTGCCTCGTATCCCGCGATCAGATGACCCGCGGTCTCGCGCACCGCCATGATATCGCCGACCGCGATGGGCGCGTCTGCCTCCGGCGCCAAGCCCTCGAGGGTGAGCTTCTCACGGTTGCCGACGACCCGGTCGACCTCGGGCATCGCGGCGTAGCCTGCGGGGTCGAGCTGGGCGGCGCAGCCGGTGGCGATGATGGTCGCCTCGGGGTTGTGCCGCCTGGCCCGGCGGATCGCCTGGCGCGCCTGGCGCTCCGCCTCGCCCGTGACCGCACAGGTATTGACGATGATGCCCTCGGTCAGGCCGGCAGCGCGCGCCCGGGTGCGCATGACCTCCGACTCGTAGGCGTTGAGCCGGCAGCCCATGGTGATGACTTCGAGCCCGCTCATGCCGGCAGCACGCCCGTGAAGCTCGCGGCGGTGGGGCCGGTCATCTCGACGTGGCCGTCCTCGCGCCAGACGATCCCCAACTCGCCGCCGTCGAGGGCGACCGTAACGCTGCGCCCTGTGAGCCCGCGCCGCGCACCGGCGACCGCCGCGGCACAGGCGCCGGTGCCGCAGGCATGAGTGAGGCCGGCGCCGCGCTCCCACACGCGGAGCCGCAGGCGGTCATCGGCAATACGCTGGGCGACACCGATATTGGCGCGCTCGGGGAAGAGCGGATCGGTTTCCAAACCGGGGCCGATCTCGGCCAACGGCACGGCGTCTGCATCGTCGACGAAGAACACCGCGTGCGGATTGCCCATGTTGACCGCCACGGCGTCCGAGAGCGGCCCGGCGCCGACCGCGACGTGAAGCGTGTCCATCGCGCGGGCCAGCGGGATCTCACGCCAGTGGAGACGCGCCGGCCCCATATCGACGCGCACCTGCCCGCCGCCGCCCTCGCTGGCCGCGAGCGGCCCGGCATCGGTCCCCAGGATCACACGGTCCGCACCGGTCTCGTCCAGCAGCAGCCGGGCGGCGCAGCGGGTGCCGTTGCCGCAGGCCGCCACCTCGCCGCCGTCCTGGTTCCAGAAGCGCAGGTAGGCGTCGGTGCCGCCGTTGCGCGGCGCCTCCAGGACGACCAGCTGATCGCAGCCGACGCCGGTGCGCCGGTCGGCGATGGCGCGCGCTTGCGCGGCGTCGAGCGCCAGCGGCGCACGGCGTGCGTCGAACACGACGAAGTCGTTGCCGAGCCCGTGCATCTTGGTGAAGGGAAGCCCCGTCATGGGCCGGGTTATAGGGGCCGACGGCGAACGGCGCCACCGATTCCAGTGCAGGCCGGGCGGGAGCGGGGTCGCGTCAGCGGTCGGCGAGGAAGGCCAGAATCTCCCGCGCCGTCTCCTCCGGCGCCTCCTCGGGCAGAAAGTGGCCGCAGTCGAGCGCCCTGCCCTGCACGTCCTCGGCCCGCTCGCGCCAGCTCTCCAACACGTCGAGCGCACCGCCGGTCTGCCAACCGGGACGGCGTGACATGTCGCCGGCCCACAGCATCAACATGGGGCAGGCGATCTTGCGGCCCCGGTCCGCCTCGTCATGGACGAGGTCGAGCTCGATGGACCTGTAATCCAGGCACATGCAGCGCAGCGTCTCGGGATCGCTGAAGCAGCGGAGATACTCGGCGTATGCCTCGGGCGTGATGGCGTCGTCCACCGCAGTCCACTGCTCCAGCAGGAAGTCGAGGAAGAGCTTCGCGCTGCTGCCGATCAGCGTCTCGGGGAAGGGAGACGGCTGGCGCATGAGATGCCAGTGGAAGAACGAGAAGGCGAGGTCCCGGTCCATGTTCTCGAAGACTGCCTGCGAGGCCACCACGTCGAGCGAGGTAAAGGTGCGCACCTGCGCGGGATGATCCAGCGCCATGCGGTGGCCCACGCGGGCGCCGCGGTCGTGGCCGACCACGTGGAAGCGATCGAAGCCCAGTGCCGCCATCACCTCGACCTGGTCCTGCGCCGAGGCGCGCTTGCAGTGGTCGTTGAAATCGTCGGAGGCCGGCTTGGTGCTGTCGCCGTAGCCGCGCAGATCGGGCACCACCACCGTGTAGTGCGGGGCCAGCAACGGTGCCACCTTGTGCCACATCACGTGGGTTTGCGGGTAGCCGTGGAGCAGCAGGAGCGGCGGGCCGTCGCCGCCCTTCACCAGATTGATCGTGATGGACGAGGTCTCGACCCGTGTCTTGGTGAAGCCGTCGAACATGGCTGGCTCTTGCGTCGTGGGTTGGCGTGCGCCGCAGTCTGCCAACGCAGCATAGCAGTTATGCCGTTCGCTAGGCTTCGCCCACGCCGCTGCCGGACACATATCGGAGAAAGGAACGGTGTGCGGCCGGCCCGGTATGGGCAGCCGGAACACCGACGACACTCCGGAAGCAGGAGATGAGGACATGGACTTCACACCCATCACCCGAGCGGTCCGGAAATGGCGGGAGCGCGGCCGCGCGCGGCAGGAGCTCCAGCGCCTGACCGATCTAGAGCTTGCCGATATAGGGCTGAGCCGAGGCGACATCGACTCAGTGGTGCGCGGCGATATCGTGCGCGCGCGGCCGTCCGGCTTCTATGAGGCTCGGTAACGAGGGAATCGGGGCCGGCCTTCGGGCCGGCCCCGGCACCCCGCCAGACACCGGGCCAAGCTCGACGTAATCGCGCCGCTTCGCGATACTCACCGGCCGGGTTGACCCGGTCCGGGACGGTCCTCATGCCAACGGTTCTTCAAGTCTTGCCGCGGCTTGACGGTGGCGGCGGTGTGGAGCGCGGCACGCTCGACATCTCGCGCGCGCTCAACGCCGCCGGCTGGCGCTCGATCATTGCGAGCGCGGGAGAGGCCGATCGGGCTGCCGCGGCTGAGACGGGCGCGAAGCACGCCGCGCTGCCGGTCGCGCGCCGCAATCCCTTGCGGGCACCGGGCGCGATCCGGCGCCTCGCGCGCCTGATTGCCGAGGAGAAGGTCGATCTCGTCCACGCCCGCTCGCGCTGGCCGGCCTGGCTCGCCTACTACGCGGCGAAGCGGGCGGGACAGCCGTTCGTTACGACCTTCCACGGCGCCTATTCCACTGGCTGGTCGGGCAAGCGCCGCTACAACGCGATCATGACGCGGGGCGCCCGGGTCATCGCGATCTCGAAGTTCATCGCCCGACACATCGCCGAGACCTATGGCGTGGAGCCCGGCAGGATCAGGACCATTCCGCGCGGCGTGGACCTTGCCCACTTCGACCCGGCGCGCGTGGATGCCGGGCGCATCGCCGCGCTGCGCGACGCGTGGCAGGTGCCGGACGGGCGGCCGGTGATCGTGCTGCCGGGGCGGCTCACCACGCTGAAGGGGCATCTCACCCTGCTCGATGCGCTGACGCGGGTCGAGGAGAGCGTCTGCTGCCTGCTCGTCGGGCCCTCGGACCCGAGGCATGGGGGCCGGGCCCGGATCGAGCAGCGGATCAAGGCGCTGGGCGCGGATCATACCGTCCTGCTCACCGGGCCCTGCCGGGACATGGCGGCCGCCTACATGCTGGCCGATCTCGTGATCTCGCCCTCGCTCCGGCCCGAGGCGTTCGGCCGCGTCCCCGCCGAGGCGCAGGCCATGGGAAGTCCGGTGATCGCCGCGGCCCATGGCGGCGCCCTGGAGACCGTGAGCGACGGGGAGACCGGCTGGCTGGTGCCGCCGGGCGATGCGGACGCACTGGCGGACGCAATACGCGAGGCGCTGCACTTGAGCCCTGCCGAGCGAGCACAGATGGCTGCGGCAGGCCAGGCCCACGTGCGCCGCAACTTCACGCTCGAGGGGATGTGCAACGCGACCCTCGACGTCTACCGGGAGGTGCTGCCCGCCTCGTCGTGATCCTGGCCGGCGCCGGCTGGACAAGCATACGCCGACGCCCGACACTCCTGCGTGCAAGGGAACCTGAACGGACGCAGGATCGAGGACATGGACCTCAAGCTCGACGGCAAGAAGGCCATCGTAACGGGCGGCACGCGGGGGATCGGGCATGCAATCGCGCACAGGCTCGCGCTGGAGGGCTGCGGGGTCGGCATCTGCGCCCGCGGCAGCGCCAAGCTCGAGGCCGTGCTGGCGGCGTTCGCGGCTGAGGGCCTCAATGTGATCGGTACCGCCTGCGACGTCGCGGACGGCGACGCGGTGCGGCAATGGACCGCAGCGATGGCGGAGCAACTTGGCGGCATCGATGTCGTGGTCGCCAATGTAAGCGCGCTCGCCGGCGCGCCGGGCGAGGACTCCTGGCGGGCCGCGCTCGAGGTCGACATGCTCGGCACGGTGCGCACGATCGAGGCGGCAATGCCGCACCTGGAAGAGTCGGAGGCCGCGGCGATCGTGACCGTATCGAGCACGGCAGGCGTCGAGAGCTTCGGCGGGGTCCGGCCCTACAACTCGATCAAGGCCGCCCTGATCAACTACACCTCCAATCTGGCCACCGCGCTTGCCGAACGCGGCATCCGCGTGAACTGCGTCTCGCCGGGCACGATCTACTTCGAGGACGGCGTCTGGGGTGCGCGCCGGCGGGAAGATCCGGAGCGCTACGAGGCTGCGCTCGCGCTCAACCCCACCGGCCGGATGGGCACGCCCGAGGAGGTCGCCGATGCCGTGGCGTTCCTCGCAAGCCCGGTTTCGGGCTTCACCACGGGCGCCAACCTGATCGTCGACGGCGGCCTCACCCGGCGCGTGCAGTTCTAGCCCGGCTCATATCAGGTTCGGGGGCTCGGTAGACTCGCGCCGCACATTCCGCCTAGAGTTGCGTTCGGATGCCGTAATGCCGTCGCCTGACGGCACTGCAGAAGACCAACATCAGGCCATCCAGGGAGGGAACCACGATGCGGAAATTGACGTTGCTGGCAGGCGCGGCCGCGCTTGCCCTATCGTTTGGCGTCGCCACGCCGAGCCAGGCTGCTGACGACGATATCGTCATCGGCTTCGCCATCGCGCTCAGCGGCTGGATGAACCAGTACGACGGCCCGCCGTCGCGGTCGGCGAAGATGGCGATCAACGATATCAACGAAGCCGGCGGCGTGCTCGGCGGCCGCAACTTCAGCTTCACCCAGTCCGACACCAAGTCGGAGGCGGCTGAGGGCGCGCGGGCCGGACAGGAAGTGATCGCCGACGGCGCCAACTTCATGATCGTCTCGTGCGACTACGACATGGGCGCGGCTGCTGCGACGGTCGCGAACAGCAACGAGATGGTGGTCATCTCGCTCTGCGCCTCCGACGCCAAGATGGGCGTGCAGGGCATC
>JAPOPO010000596.1 GCA_026712885.1 Rhodospirillales bacterium
ATGGTCGTCTCCCGGCCGACGGTGAGCCGCTTGGGGTCGCTCTCCGCGCGCCCCGGCGCATCCGCCGGCACGGGGTCGGGCGCGCCGCGCGGCACATCCGGGTGGAATACGACGGTCTTGTTGGGCACGTTCCGTCCCGTTCCTTCGACGATAACGGAGGGCGCGCGACGCTCCTCGCTGCCTTCCGGACCCCGACCGTCTTCTTCCTGATCTCCGCCCTTGCGTCGGAACATCCCTTCCTCCGCTATTCGACTGCAGCACTGCTGCCGGCCCGCCCCGCTCTGCTGGCACGCCGCCTCCGCCGGCCGTTGCGGCCGCTCGGGCGGGCACGGCGGGCGATGCTGGCTGGCTCGGAGCCGCCCTTTGACATTAGAGCGAGACCCCGGCTCGCGCAAACGGTTTGCGCCCGCTCTCTCGCTGGATCACGGGGGCGCCCCGTGCCACGATGCGCCGCCCCAAGGCGGCAATTTGCGCCATACGCGGGCGCAAGCGCGGCATGATCGACCCTCACGATGAAAGACAACGGCATGGCAGCTGAGCGCCAGCGGCCGGGCGCGGCGCAACCCGGTGAGCGTATCGCCAAGCGTATCGCCAGGGCCGGGCTCTGCTCACGCCGCGACGCCGAGCGGCTGATCGCCGCCGGCCGGGTCGCTCTCGGCGGCGCGATCGTGCGGAGTCCCGCGACCAACGTCGACGACCCCAGCCTCATCACCGTGGATGGCGCGCCCCTGCCGGCGCCGGCGCCGGCCAGGCTCTGGCGCTATCACAAGCCGCCGGGCCTCATCACCAGCCATCGCGACCCGCAAGGCCGCCCGACCGTATTCGAGAAGGTGACCACGCAGCTCGGCTACGTCGTCTCCGTCGGGCGGCTCGATTTCAACTCCGAGGGTCTGCTGCTTCTGACCAACGACGGCAAGCTCGCCCGCGAGCTGGAGCATCCGTCTCGGGGCTGGCGGCGGCGCTACCGGGTGCGGGTACGGGGCACGCCCGAGGAGAGTGCGCTTGCCACCCTCGGGCAGGGAATTACCGTGGAGGGCGTCCGCTACGGGCCGATCGAGGCGCATCTCGACCGCCAGAACCGGCAGAATGCCTGGCTCACGATCGCGCTCGCCGAGGGCCGTTACCGCGAGATCCGCATCGTGCTCGCGCATCTCGGCCTGTCCGTGAACCGCCTTATCCGCACGGCCTACGGGCCCTTCCAACTGGGCGGGCTTGGGCGGGGCGAAATCGCCGAAATCCCGCCACGCGTGCTACGCGAGCAGCTCGGCAGCAAGCGGGGCTCGGTGCGTGCGGATCGTCGGCGGTAGCCTGCGTGGCCGCAGGCTGCGGGCACCGGCTGGCGCGCGCGTGCGCCCGACCAGGGAGCGGGTGCGGGAGGCGCTGTTCGACATCCTGCTCCACGGCGGAATGTCGAACCCTTTGGAAGGGGCCCACGTCGTCGATCTGTTCGCGGGAACCGGCGCGCTCGGCCTTGAAGCGCTCTCACGCGGCGCCGCGTCCCTCACCGCCGTTGAAAGCGAGGCCGACGTGCGCGGGGTGCTCCGCGCCAACATCGAGGCCCTGGACTGCGGCGCGCGAGTCAACGTCATCGCCGGTGATGCGACCCGCTTGCCGCCGGCGGCCGAGGCTTGCGACCTGGCCCTGCTCGACCCGCCCTATCGCGCCGGCCTCGCGGCGCCTGCGCTCGGCGCGCTGGTGGAGGGCGGCTGGCTCCATGCCGAGGCGACAGTCGTGGTCGAGCACGGGGCGGACGACCCCTTCGAGCCCCCGGCGGCGTTCACGGTGCAAGACCAGCGCCGCTACGGCAAAACCGCGCTCACCTTCCTCTCGCCGGCCTCGGAGCAGGCTTAGAGCGCGTCCGTCTCTGACGGACGTGCGACAGGCCGCGACCGCGGCCCGCCGCAAATGCGGCGCGCCCGCGCAGGCGCCGGCCACAGGCCGGCTGCCGTGAGCGACAAAGAATCAGAGCGTTTCCGCGTAAGGCGGAACCGCTCTAGTCTTCA
>JAPOPO010000318.1 GCA_026712885.1 Rhodospirillales bacterium
AGCGGTGGAGCGTGCCGGCAAGCTCCCGATAGGCGGCTTGCGCCTTGGGGCTTGAACCGAGGGCGGACTCGTTGGAGGAGAGCTTGATGGTATTGGCATGGCCGTCCGCGGTCGATCGCCCGCCCACGTAGGGCGAGATCTGCATGATCCCGGGGCGGGGCGTCGGCTGGACCGGCATCGCTAAACCCTCGCCCGTTAGCCGGCGCGCTCGGGCGCGGGTGGCCTCGGGTAGCTACCCAGCACCTCGATCCGCCCGACGTCGTCGCCCAGCTGCTCGGCGAAGCGCTGCAGCCGCTGGTCCGTCTCGGCAACGAATCCATCGACTTCGATCAGCTGCCAGCGGCCGGGCGCGCCGCTGTCGCCATGCCAGGCCACGGAGCCGGTCACCGCGACGCCGACCACAGCGAGCGCTGAGCGGATGCGGTCGCGGCTGATCGTGTCCGAGGATTCCACCGCGAGGTACGAAACGTCGTCGCCCGAGGGCGCCGGCGGGGTCATGGCCACCACGAGCGCGTTGGTCTTGCCGGCGGCGTGTCGTCCGCCCGCGAGCCAGGGCAGGCGCGAGACGATCATCGGCCTCTCTTCGTCGCTGACGGCAAGGGTCAGCCACCAGGGCTCGGCGCTGACGCCGACATCGCCGCTCATCGCATCCGCAGGCACCGGCAGCACGCCGATCGACGCCTTGCCGTCGCGCACGCCGCGCAGCACGCCGCTCTCCGTCCGGGCGGTGATCAATGGCGTTTCGGCGCCGAAATAGACCCGCGCAAGGTCGGGGAAGCGGCTCTCCTCGCTCGGCTCCTCGACCGTGAACACGGAGACCGCGAAGCCGCCCTCGGCGAAGAGCGTGGCCGACATGATCTCGGACCAGATGCGTACGATGACGGGGAACGGAAACGGTCCCTCATGACGCTCCTGCAGTCGCCTGAGAATCGCCGCCTCGCGCGCCGGCCGCAGCAGCGCGCCGGTGGCGCCGCGGGCGCGCTTGGTCTCGCTGATGCGGTTCGCGAGCGCCATCCTGCGCTTCAGGAGATCGTGGATCGTGTCGTCGATCTTGTCGATCTCGTCGCGCAGGGCAGCGAGCGGAGATTCCTCCGGCGGAGGCCTGTTCATGGCGTGGCTGACACGGCTCAGGGGGTGGCGAGTCCTAGTGCATCAACGTGGTAAAATCAAAGAGAACATTGACTTTCGGGTTCAAATCGCAACTGTCTGACCCCCTTTCGGCGATACTTGCGGCGCGCGCCCCAGTGACGGGGCACGGCCGTCGGGAGCCCGGTGAACGATGACCGCAATGCCCGAGAGCCACGCTGCGGCGGAGCGCGTGCAGACCGGCCTGAGCGTCGAGCTCGGCCGGGAGACGCCGCTTCAGCTCGATTGCGGTGTCTCGCTCGGGCCGTTCACGCTCGCCTATCAGACCTACGGCACGCTCAATGAGGAGCGCTCCAACGCGGTTCTCGTCTGCCACGCGCTCACCGGCGATCAGTTCGTCGTGGGCCCCCACCCGCTCACCGGCCGGCCCGGTTGGTGGGAGCAGATGGTGGGGCCCGGCAAGACCTTCGACACCGACCGCTACTTCGTGATCTGCAGCAACACGCTCGGCGGCTGCATGGGCACCAGCGGGCCGAAGGAGATCAACCCCGCCACCGGACGCCCCTGGGGCCTCGACTTCCCGGTCATCACCATCCGCGACATGGTCAAGGCCCAGGCCATGCTGCTCGACCATCTGGGCATCGAGCAGCTTTTCTGCGTCTCCGGCGGCTCCATGGGCGGCATGCAGGCGCTGCAATGGGTGGCGAGCTACCCGGAGCGCTGCTACACGGCGGTGCCCATCGCCTGCGCCGCCAAGCACTCGGCCCAGAACATCGCGCTCAACGAGGTCGGTCGCCAGGCGATCATGGCCGATCCGGACTGGCGCGAGGGCCGTTACCAGGAAGACGGCGTCAATCCGGAAGGCGGCCTCGCAGTGGCGCGCATGGCCGCGCACATCACCTACCTCTCGGAATCGGCGCTGCAGCGGAAGTTCGGCCGCGCGCTGCAGGACAGGTCCAACGTCACTTACGGCTTCGATGCCGACTTTCAGGTCGAGAGCTACCTCCGCCACCAGGGGCAGGCGTTCGTCGAGCGTTTCGACGCCAACTCCTACCTCTACATCACCCGGGCGATCGACTACTTCGATCTCGCGGCCGACTACGACGGCGTGCTCGCCAACGCCTTTCGCGGGGTCGAGACCCGCTTCTGCGTAATTTCGTTTACCAGCGACTGGCTCTATCCCACGTCCGAGAACCGCGCCATCGTCCGCGCGCTCGCCGCCGTCGCCGCCAACGTGAGCTTCGTCGAGGTGGTGAGCGACAAGGGGCACGACGCCTTCCTCCTCGACGAGCCCGACATGTTCGAGACGCTGCGGGGGTTCCTGAGCGGCGCCGCCGCCCGGTGCGGGCTCGGTAGTCTGTGAATGCGGGCCCGCAGCGGCGGGACATGCGCCAGAGTGCCCGCCCCGACCATCGCCTGATCGCCGAGCTGGTGGAGCCCGGCTCCAGGCTGCTCGACATCGGTTGCGGCGACGGCGCCCTGCTGGAGCTGCTCGCGCGCGAGAAGAACGTCGACGGCCGCGGTATCGAGATCAGCCAGGAGGGCGTGAACGCCTCGGTCCGGCGCGGGCTCTCGGTCATCCAGGGCGATGCCGAGACCGATCTCGCCGACTACCCGGACGCCGCCTTCGACTACGTGGTGCTGAGCCAGACCCTGCCGGCGATCCGCGACCCCAAGGGCGTGCTGCTGGAGCTGCTCAGGATCGGCAGGAGCGCGATCGTCTCGATCCCCAACTTCGGACACTGGCGCAACCGGCTGCACCTGCTGACGCGGGGCCGCATGCCGGCGCGCGCCGGCTCCGGCGAGCTCTGGTACGAGACGCCGGTGATCCGACCGTGCACGATCAAGGACTTCGTGATGCTCTGCCGCGAGCTCGACATCGGCATCGAGCGCCGCACCCAAGTCGACTCACGGGGGCGCGTGCGCCACTTCTCCGGCACCGGCCGCTTCGCCAACCTCTTCGGCGAGCAGGCGGTCTTCCTACTCTCGTCCGAGCGCCGGTAGGCCGCAGTCACCAGCGGCGGTTCGTGCACCCGCCGGCACCGGCTGCGGCAGCGGCATGATCACCCGCCGCCGGCGCCGCGCCGTGATCGGAATGGCCTCGAACACGGTCTTGCCCGCCTCCACGTAGACGATGCCGCCGAAGGGGCGGCCGAGATGGCGTCCGAGGCGCTGCCAGATGGCGGCGGTACGCAGCACCGCGCGCCAGCCCGTGGGGGGCAAGAAGAGCATCCCACCCGAAGCGACCGGGGCGAAGCGGTGCTCGCGCAGCAGCCGGCCCAGCTGCGAGGCGCTGAAGGGCGAGCCGTGACCGAAGGGCGTCGCCTCGGCCCGCGCCCAGAGGCCGTGGCGGTTCGGCACCAGCACCAGGATGCGCCCGTCCGGCCGCATCACCCGCCAAACCTCCTCCAGCATGGGCCGGCGCTGCTCGCTGAACTCGAGCCCGTGGACGATGAGGATGCGATCGATGCAGCCGTCTGGCAGCGGCAGGACGCCGTCGTCGGCGAGCGCGACCTGCCGACCGCCGCTCTCGGGCCAGGCCATCACCCCCTGGCCCGCCGGCATTACCGCGAACACGCGGTCCGCCTCCTCGCGGAAGAGGCCGAGGAAGGGCACGGGATAGCCAATCCCCAGCACCACCTCCTCACGCACGCTCGGCCAGACCCGGCGAATCTGCTGGCCCAGGATGCGGCGCGTGACCCGGCCGAGCCGGGTCAGGTAGAAGGCATTGAGGTCGACAACGTCCTGATGCATGGGCGGCTATCGTAGCAGCCCGCGCCTGCCCGGCTCAGCTTCAGGTTATCAGCCCGCCGAGCGATTGCCCTCACGCACCTCCCCAGGAGTGCGGGCTAAGCGTAGTAGCCCGCGTCCTCCAGCACCCTTCGGATGCCCTTGTCCATATTCGTCAGCGCTTGCTCGATACTCTGCTCGCCGTTGATGGCATCGGCGACCTCGACCCCATTCTGTGTACCGATGGTGAAGCCCTCCGGGATCATCAGATTGTTAGTGACGCCGTAGGGCATGCTTGCCATCAGCCCGCCAAAGAACAGCTTGTCGTCCTTGTGTCGATCGAGGATCGAGAGCCGCGCCGGCTGCCCGCCGGCCGCCACCACCGCCTCGCCGATGGCCGGATCGCGGGCATCGCCCGAGGCCAGGAACTTGGCGAAGGCTACTCCCGCTTCCTGGTCTTTCGAATAGGTCGGGACGAAGACGCCGACCCCGCCGGTGCTGACCCGATGCGCGCCCTTCTCGTTGTCGCCCCGGGGCGGCAGGTCGGCATAGATCACCCGGTCGAACTTGGTGAATGAGGGATCGTTCAGCACCGCCGTTCCCCAGGTCAGCGGGCCGTAAACGGCGGTGCCGTTGGCAAAGGCGGTGTTCACCTCGTCCTCCCCCGCATTGGCGCTTACGGGGTGAGCGTATTGTTGCAGGTCAACCAGCATCTTCAGCGCCATGTAGCCCTCTTCGCTGTTGACCGTCGGATTCCAGTAGCCCGGTTCTTCGCTGTCGACCAAAGCGCCGCCGAAGGAGCGCAGTGCGCCGTAGTACTGATAGCCGGCCCAATAGCTCCGCTGCATGGCGCCGACATAGCCGTATTGATTAGTGCCGGGCGAATGCAGCTCCTTGGCCGCCTCCAGGGCGTCCGGCCATGTCCTCGGCACCGGGATGCCGGCCTTGTCGAAGATGTCCTTGCGATAGAAGGTCATCTGGCAGTTGGCATCGTGAGCCAGGCCATAAAGCGTGCCGCTGCTGTTGGCGATGGGAATGCGGTAGAGCGATTGCAACGCCTCCGGCACGTCGGTCTGATAGTCCGCAAACCACGTGGGGTCGGCGTCCATGTGAGCCTGCAGCGGAATCATCGCCCCGAACGATTCGAGCGACGGGTATTGGCCGTAATCCTGGGTGACCGAATCGAAGGCATCCGATTTCGATTGCATGTAGACGTTGACCTTGTTCAGGAACTCGTTCGTCGGAATCGTCGCCACGTTCAGCGTGACGTTCGGATAAGCCTTCTCGAACAGCGGCATCAGACCGCGGACAACGCCTGCGAAACGGCTGCCCGACGCTGTCAGATGCACCACTTCGCCGGTTACGTCGGCACGCACTTCGCGCGGCACGAAGTTTGCGGCGATTGCGGC
>JAPOPO010000320.1 GCA_026712885.1 Rhodospirillales bacterium
CGCCGCCTTCGCAGCGCTCGGGCTCACCAACGGGCTCCGCTACACCCACACGCTGGAGATGCGCTACGTGGGGCAGGCCTTCGAGGTCCCGATCCCGCTCGGCGAGGACGAGATCGCGCGGCTCGATGCGGCGTTGCTGCGCGAGCGGTTCAACGAGGCGCACCACCGCATTTTCGAGTTCGACGATTCGCGCACCAACCGGCCCGAGGTCGTTTCCTTCCGGCTCGGGATCGCCTCGCCGCCGCCGGCCGTTCCCGCACTCCTGGGCACGGACGAGGCCCCGCATACCTCCGCCGTCACGCTGTTCGACGGCGGCGAGCGCAGAGCGGCTCGGCGGCTCAACCGCAGCGCCCTCGACGAAGCAGGCGAGGCTGGAGGACCGCTGCTCATCGCGGACGACACGTCCACCGCCTACGTGCCGCCGGGATGGCGCGCGGGCATGGACGCGCACCATAATGTCATCCTGACGCGCTAAACTCGGGACGGCGAGGAAAGGTCCATGGCACTCGATCAGGTCGACCAGGCGATCATCTCCCAGGCACTGATCGCCGCCGCGAAGGAGATGGGAATCAAGCTCGTGCGCTCGGCGTATTCGCCGATCGTGCGCGAGGCCAACGACTGCTCTGCCGCGCTGCTCGATGTGCACGGCAACGTGGTGAGTCAGGCGGAGCTGATCCCGATGCAGCTCGGGCCGATCGGCACCACCTTCCGCCCCTGCGCCGAGCTCTACCCACCCGAGACCCTGGAGCCCGGCGACTTCTACATCAACAACGACCCGTACAACGGCGGGCAGCACGTCCCCGACATCTTCATCTTCACGCCGATCTTCGTCGGCGCCCGGCTGGTCGGCTTCAGCGCGACCGTCGCCCACCACCTCGATCTCGGCGGCGGCGCGCCGGGCCTCAACATGGCGGCGGGCGACGTGCATCAGGAGGGGCTGATCTTCCCGCCGAGCCGCTACAACGTGAATCGCGACTGGAACGGCGGACCCTTCGAGCGCCTGGTGCGCGCGAACGTGCGCGTGCCCGAAAAGACCATCGGGGATTGCAACGCGCAGTTCGCAGCCAACGCGGTCGGCGCGCGGCGTGTGACCGAGCTCTGCGAGAAGTTCGGCGCGGACGCGGTCACCGAGGCCATGGCGGGGCTGCTGGACTATGCCGAACAGCGCATGCGCGCCGCGATCGCCGCAGCACCAGACGGCGTCTACATGGGCGAAGACCAGCTCGACAGCGACGGCGAGAACGACGGGCCGCTCGTGGTGCGCGCGCGGGTGGAGATCGCGGGCGACACCGTCTCGGTCGACTACACGGGCACCTGCGATCAGGTGCGGACCAACGTGAACTGCCCCTTCGCATCGACCATCGCGGCGGGGCTCTCCTGCATCAAGTCGGTGCTGACGAGCCCCGACATCCCCTTCAACGAAGGCGCGAAGCGGCCGATCGGCATTACCGCGCCCTACGGCTCGCTGCTCAACCCGCGCCCGCCGGCCCCGGTGCGCGCGCGCATGCTCTCGGCCTACCGCGCCTACAACGCGGCAATGAAGGCGCTCGCGAAGGCGGTGCCCGAGCAGGTGATGGCGGCGGGCTTCGACACCACGCACGCGACGTGCATGTCGCACCTGGGCGAGGAGGGCTACGGCATCTATCTCGAAATTTTCGGCGGCGGCTACGGCGCGAGCGCGCTGAGCGACGGCTGCGACGCGGTGGACAGCCCGCTTTCCAACTGCTCGAACATCCCCATCGAAGCCATCGACATGGAGCACCCGTTCTTCCGGGTGGCGGAGTATGCGCTGGTTGCGGGCTCGGGCGGCGGCGGCGAGTGGCGCGGCGGGCTCGGGATCAGGCGGGTCTACGAGGTGCTGGCCGACGACGTCGAGTACCAGTCCTACTCCGATCGCTTCACGATCCCGCCCGAGGGGCTCTTCGGCGGCGATGACGGCGGCGCGGCGTTCGTCAGCGTGCTGCGCGGCAACGA
>JAPOPO010000555.1 GCA_026712885.1 Rhodospirillales bacterium
TCGAGGAGGGACGCAAGTACCTGGCGCCCGGCCTCTTCGGGCCCTGCGGCTACGGCTTCCCGGCCATCATCGGCGCCAAGATCGGCTGCCCGGACGTGCCGGTCGTCGGCTTCGCCGGCGATGGCGCTTTCGGCATTTCCATGAGCGAAATGGCATCCATGGGGCGCGAGGGCTGGCCGGCGATCACCATGGTGATCTTCCGCAACTACCAGTGGGGCGCGGAGAAGCGCAACTCGATTCTCTGGTACGACAACAACTTCGTCGGCACCGAGCTGAACCCCGACCTCAGCTACGCCAGGGTCGCGGACGCGTGCGGGCTGAAGGGCGTTGCGGTGAGCACGATGGAAGAGTTGACGGCAGCGCTCCGCGAGTCGTGCGAGGCGCAGGCCGACGGCGTCACCACCTTCATCGAGGTCATCCTCAATCAGGAGCTGGGCGAGCCCTTCCGCCGGGATGCGATGAAGAAGCCGAACGTCGTGGCCGGTATCGACGGCGCCGACATGCACCCCCAATAGTGGACCTGGCCGAGCGCCTCGTCGCGCAAGCGAAGCAACGCCCGCGCACCGTCGTCCTGCCGGAGGGCGATGACCCGAGGATTCTCCAGGCGGCCCGGCGCCTGCACGACGAGGGTATCGCCCGGCCCGCGCTGATCGGCGCGCGCGCAGCGCTGGAAGAGGCCGCTGCAACGGCAGGCGTTGCGCTCGACGCGATCGAGAGCGTGGCGCCGGCGGAGAGCGGCACGCTCGACACCTACGCGGCGCTCTACCTCGAAGGCCGGCCCAAGGCGAACGAGCGGGTGGCGAGGCGCTTGCTCGCGAAGCCGTTGTTCTACGCGGCGATGGCGGTGAAGGCCGGCGATGCCGATGCGCTGGTGGCCGGCGCCACTCAGCCCACGGCGCGGGTGATCGAGGCCGGCCTGATGTCGGTGGGGCTCGCCGAAGGCATCGCGACACCGTCGAGCTTCTTCATCATGGTCCCGCGCGGCAGCGGCGAGCCGCTGGTTTTCGCCGACTGTGCGGTCAACGTCGAGCCGGACGCAGACGCACTCGCGGACATCGCCATCGCCTCGGCCGCGAGCGCCGAGAGCCTGCTCGCGGTCACCGCGCGAGTGGCGCTGCTCTCGTTCTCCACGCACGGCAGCGCCAAGCACGAACGGGTCGAGAAGGTCCGCCGGGCCGTGGAAATCGTGCGCGCACGGGCACCGGGGATCGCCATCGACGGCGAGCTGCAGGCGGACGCCGCGCTCGTCCCGCGGGTCGCAGCCCTAAAGACCAAGAGCCCGAGCGACGTCGCGGGGCGGGCCAACGTCCTCGTGTTTCCGGACCTCGACGCCGGTAACATCGGCTACAAGCTCTGCGAGCACCTGGGCGGCATGCGCGCGATCGGCCCCTTCCTGCAAGGCTTCGCGCGGCCGCTCTGCGACCTCTCGCGCGGAGCGACCGTGGACGACATCGTGGCCGCGGCGGCGATCACCGCGGCGATGGCCTGACCCCTTATCCCCGCTCGTCGATGGGAACGTAGTCGCGCGCCTCGGGTCCAGTGTAGAGCAGGCGCGGGCGGATCAGGATGTTGTTCTCCAGCTGCTCCATCGCCTGCACGGTCCACCCCGGTATCCGCCCGATGGCGAAGATCGGCACGAACAGGTCCTCGGGAATCCCGTGCAGGTAGTAGACGACGCCCGCGTAGA
>JAPOPO010000167.1 GCA_026712885.1 Rhodospirillales bacterium
CTGGGTGGTGATGAGCGCGCAGCGCACCCCCTTGCGCTCCAGCACGGCGTTGGTGCCGACCGTGGTGCCGTGAACCACCGTCTCGAACCCGCCCGTCGCCTCGCCGAGCGCGGCGAGGCCCGCCATGAAGCCGTCCGACTGGTCCGCCGGGGTCGACGGCACCTTGGCGATGCGCATGGTCGCGGAGTCGGGATCGACCAGCAGCAGGTCGGTGAACGTGCCGCCGACATCGACCCCGAGGCGGCCGCGCTGGGGCGCTTCGCTCATGTGCCGCTACCCTCCTCCGGCATGGGGCGCGGGCAGGCCCAGTCCATCCAGCGCATCGCGCATCAGCTCCAGTGCCATCCTCAGCAGGCGGTATGAAGCCTCGGCGGTCATGAAGGCGGCGTGGGGCGTCAGCGTCACATTCTCCAGCGCTGCCAGGGAATGAGTCCCGTCGATCGGCTCGTCGGCGAAGACATCGAGGCCGGCGGCGCGGATCTTGCCGGCCTGCATGGTCTCGACCAGGGCCGCCTCGTCGATGACCGCACCCCGCGCGGTGTTGATCAGCATGGCATCGGGGCGCATCAGGGCGAGGCGTCGGGAATCGATGATGCCCCTGGTCTCGTCGTTGAGGCCGAGATGAAGCGAGACAACGTGAGATTCCGTGAGCAGCGCGTCGAGGGTCTCGGCCGGGGTGCAGGCGAGGTCGGCGGGCACGCCGCTGCGGTTCCAGGCGATGACGTTCATGCCGATACCCGCGCCGAGGCGCACCATCTCGCGGCCGACGCCGCCGGTGCCGACGACGCCGAGCGTCTTGCCCGCGAACTCCACGCCGTCGAGCGTGCGCCAGGAGCCTTGGCGGAGCGCGCGATCCATCCGCGCGGTCTGGCGGCCGCAATCGAACATCAGAGCGAGCGCGTGCTCGGCCACCGTGACGTCGCCGTAGCCCTTGATGGTGCGCACCTCGATGCCGAGTTTTTCTGCGGCCGCCACGTCGATGTAGCTGGACGCGCCGGTGCCCATGAAGACGATGACCTTCAGCGCACGGCAGGCGGCCAGCACCTCCTCCGGCATATAGGTATGGTCGTTGATGACGCCGACCGCATCGCCGACGTAGGCCGCGACGTCGTCGCCCGGTACATCGTCGATGGTCATGGCCAGGTCGGGAACGATGGCCTTGAGCTCGTCGTCGTAGAGATCGGCCAGAAAGGAAGGACAGTCGAAGAAGATCGCGCGCACTGCTCGCCTCCAAAGATCGCTATGTACGGCCGATTGTAGCAGGCAGCGCCGTGGCTCGCGTGGCCGGGCGTGCAACGCCGATCACGGGGCGCTCCCCGCGCGTCGTGGGGCCGTGACGGTGCGGCGCCGGGCGCCGGTGTTGACCAGCCAGATGCCGACCACCATGCAGGCAAGCGCCCCCCACACCCAGATGCTCAGCAATTCGTCGAAGAGGATTAGCGCCCAGAAGATGCCGGCGGCGACCACCAGGTAGTTGACCTGGGCGAAGAAGCCCGCGCCGGCCCGCCGCGTCACCTCCTGGAAGCAGTAGAAGGTGATGCAGTGGATCGCCGCGACCCAGACCATGGCACCGATGCCCTGCCAGCCGGCGTCGGTGAAGAGATAGGGGCCGTC
>JAPOPO010000307.1 GCA_026712885.1 Rhodospirillales bacterium
GAAGCCCGAGCGCTGGTTCCAGCCGCGCTTCTGGTAGAGCCCGGCATCGCCGGAGAAGATCGTGTCCAGCGCCTCGCGGACCTTGTCGTCCAGCGGCATCGTCGCCTCCCTTGCTGTGCGCCTCCTGCGGGCCGGGCTAGGCCAGGGGCGGCTTTCGATCGGCCCAGGGCGCCGCCTCCTCGAACGCGGCGGCGGCACGCAGAATATCCGCCTCGCGGTTGATCCCCGCAACCATCTGCAGGCCGACCGGGAGCCCTTCGGCGGTGAAGCCCGCCGGGATCGAGGCCGCCGGCTGGCCGGTCAGGTTGAAGGGGTAGGTGTAATAGACCCAGGAGACGATGTTGCGCGCCCCGAGCCCTGGCGGCGTGTCGTGGCCCACGTCGAAGGCGGCGCACGGCAGTGTCGGCGAGAGCAGCAGGTCGTAGCGCTCGAAGAACTTGCGCATCTTCTCGCGGAACTCGTAGCGGGCGAAGAGCTGGCCGAAATAGTCCACCATCGAGCGGTCGAGCCCGCCACTGAGCGTCGTGACCACGGCGGAATCGAGCTCCTCCGGCTTCTCCGTCATCACACCCTTCAGCTTGGTGCCGATGCCGCCGTAGAACTCAGCCATCCAAATCTCGACCGGGTCTTCGCCGAGCGCGTCTTCGACCAGCTCCACCTCACACCCCAGCGCCTCGAAGCGCCGGGCGGCAGCCTCGCAGACGGCTGTGATCTCGGGCTCGGGCTGTGCGTAGCCGAGAGTCGGGCTCCAGGCGATGCGCAGGCCCTTCGCGCCCCCATCGCAGGCGGCCACGAAATCCGGGACGGGCTCGGCGACGCCGAAGGCATCGCGCCGGTCGTGGCCCGCCATCACGCTGAGCAGGAGTGCCGCGTCCCGCACCGTGCGCGCGATCGCGCCCACGTGGGCCAGCGTCGGCGCGGCGGAGACCGGGAACACCGGCACCCGCGCGAACTGCGCCTTGATGCCGAAGAGCCCGCAGAGGGCAGACGGAATGCGCACGGAGCCGCCGCCATCGGTGCAGACCGCAAAGGGCGTGAGCCCGGCGGCGACGCTTGCCGCCCCGCCACCGCTGGAGCCGCCGGATGTCTTGGCCAGGTTCCACGGGTTGCGGGTGATCCCGGTGAGCGGGCTGTCGCAGACCGCCTTGCAGCCGAACTCGCTGGTGGTGGACTTGCCGACGATGCAGCCGCCGGCTGCCCTGACCCGCTCCACCGCAGGCGCGTCGAAGTCCACGACGTTGTCTGCGAAGGGCCGGGAGCCGAAGGTCCACGGCACGCCCGCCATCGCCACCAGGTCCTTGACCGAGGTCGGGAGTCCTGCGATCGCGCCGGCCTCGCCCGCAGCGATGGCACGCTCCGCCTGGCGCGCGGCTTCCAGCGCGACCTCCGGCGTGCGGGTAACGAAGGCGTTGATCTTGGGCTCCAGCGCCTCCTGACGGCTGAGCGTGTCATCCACCAGCTCGACCGGCGAGATGTCGCGCGCCGCCAGCAGGCCCTTGAGGTCGGTCGCCGTCATGTACGCAAAGCTCATGGTTGGCTCCTGCTCAGCTAGCCGCTCAGATGGCGCCGAGGCCGCGGTCGAGCGTGGTCTCCCGCTTCGCCACACAGGCCGCGAACCGCGCTTCCATCGAGGCCCTGTCGAGGTCGCGTCCGATCACCACGATCCGTGTCGCCACCTCGCCGCGCGGCCAGGCCTCGGCATAGGTCGGCGGGCTGAAGGTGGCCTGCACGCCCTGAATGATGACCGGCTTCTCGACATTCTGGAAATGCACCATGCCCTTCACGCGGAAGAGGTCCTCGCCCTTTTCCTCCGTGAGATCCAGGAAGAAGCGGAGCAGCGCGTTCCACTCCAGAGGCTTGCGCTCTTGCAGGCAGACCGCGCCGACGCCCGGCGTGTGGACATGGTCGTCGTGGGAACGATCGGCGGTATCCGGCCGGTCGGCGCCGATCCAGGCGCCCACCATGTCGCCCCGCCGCTTGGGCTCGAACAGGTCGAGGTCGAGCAGGCGGTCAACCGGCAGCGCGCCGTGCGTGGTCACCTCCTTGACCGAGAAGGGATTGAGGCGCTCGACCGCCGCCACGGCATCCGTGAACTCGTCTTTGTCCACCAGGTCGCGCTTGTTGAAGATCAGCTTGTCGGCGATGGCGATCTGCTTCTGCGCCTCCGGCGAGCGCGCGATCTGGCCGGTCACGTGCTTCAGGTCCACCACCGTCAGCACCGCGTCGAGGCGGAAGGTGAGGTCGAGCTTCATGTCGGTGTAGAAGAGCCGGGCAAGCGGCGAGGGGTCGGCGATCCCCGTGGTCTCGATCACGATCTTGTCGAAGTCCACCCGGGGCTCGGCGAGGCCGATCTTGCGCAGGTAGAGCCGGTTGAGCCCGTCCATCAGGTCGCCCTGAGCGGCGCAGCAGATGCAGCCGTTGGTGAGCTCCAGCATGTCCTCGTTGGCGCGGGCGATGAGGTCGCCGTCGATGCCGATCTCGCCGAACTCGTTGACGATGACCGCGATCCTGCCGGCGTCGGGCGCGCTGAGCAGCCGGTTGACCAGCGTGGTCTTGCCGGCGCCCAAGAAACCCGTGAGCAGGGTGATGGGGATGCGCTGGTCGACCGAGCGGTCGTCGATGCGGGTCATCGGCGCCTCACCCGGCGTCAAGCGCAGGCGCGCGCGATCTATTCGTCGAGGATCGCCCAGGCGCGGACCGGCGCGCCGCTGCCGTTGCCGATCTTGATCGGCGGCCCGTAGAACATGAACTCCCCCTTGCCGACCAGCTCCTCGAGGTTGATCAGCCACTCGTAGTGGGCGATGCCGCGGTCGCGGCAGACCCGGTGGTTGGGGAAGAGGTTGTCCGACGGCTTGTCGGTGGACGGGCCTTCGACACCGTGGAGCTTCGAACCGCGATCCGCGAGCCAATGGGTCGCGGCTTCGGTGATGCCGGGGGTGCTCCACACCGATTTTACGTCCGGGTAGTGGCGGGTGTGGGGGGCGGGGAAAGAGGGAACCCGGCCCCCCCCCCCCCCCCCCCCCGGCGCGCGGCGGGCCGGCGCGCCGCGCGCGCTCCCCGCCGCCGCGCGGCCGGGCGGGGGCCCCGGCGCCGCGCGGCCGCGCGCCGCGC
>JAPOPO010000176.1 GCA_026712885.1 Rhodospirillales bacterium
GATCCCCATGAGCATGTCCGCTCCCCTCGCCGGCCGGGCCATCCGCCCGGTTCCGCTTTCCTGCCTGGTCCTGGCGGCTGAAAATGTCCGCAAGACAGCGCCCCACCCGTCTGACGATGCCGGGCTGAAGGCCTCGATCGCCAATCACGGCCTCCTGGAGAACCTGGTCGTCCGCACCGTCGACGCGGAGACCCCGGACCGCTACGCGGTCATCGCGGGAGGCCGCCGCCTGGCCGCCCTCCAGTCGCTCCGCGACGACGGCGAGATCCCGGCTGACCATCCCGTCCCCTGCCTGGTGGCCGACAGCGCCGACAATCCGGGCGAACTCTCGCTGGTCGAGAACACCATCAGGATTCCCATGCACCCGGTCGACCAGGTCACCGCGTTCACGGGCCTCGCCGGCGAGGGATTCACCGTCGCCGCGATCGCCGCGCGGTTCGGAGTCTCCGAGCGCATCGTCGAACAGCGCATCCGTCTCGGCAATGTCGCACCCGAGATCCTCGAAGCCTACCGCGCCGACGAGACCGACCTCGAAGTCCTCAAGGCCTTTGCAGTCACCACCGACCGCGAGCGCCAGATGGCGGCATGGCGACAGGTCTCTTCCCAGGGCTACCGCCCCACTGCCTGGCAGGTGAAACGGCTGCTCACCGAGGAACGCGTCCCCGCCGCCTCTGCCACCGCCCGTTTCGTCGGGATCGAGTCGTATGAGGCCGCCGGCGGCAAGGTGCTGCGCGACCTGTTCGCCCGCGACGACGAGAGCGGCGTGTGGTTCGAGGACCCCGCCCTGCTCGAGCGCCTCGCGATCGCCAAGCTCACCGTTGCCGCCGATGAGCTGGTGACGCGCTGGAAGTGGGCCGAGGCCCAGCTCGACACCGACTGGAACACGACTGCGCAATATGTGCGCGTCCATGCCGATCCTTCCGAGCCCACGGCCGAAGAGAAGGCCCGCCTCGACCGCCTCAACACCCGCGAGCTCGAACTTTCAGAGATCTACAACACCGACGACGGCTCCTGGACCGCCGAGCACGAGGAGGAGTTTGCCGCGATTGAGGCCGAGACCCAGGAGATCGAGGACGCAGTTGCGGACCGCTCCGTCTACAGCCCCGAGGCCATGGCCATCGCCGGCTGCATCGTCACCATCGGCCATGGCGGCGAGCTCCAGGTTATCGAGGGCCTCGTCCGTCCGGAGGACCAGCCCGACGCCCCGGCATCCGATGACTCCTCCGGCGCCGGCAACGGAACGGTCCAGACCACGGAGCCCCGCTACACGCCGCCCCAGGGCCGCCAGCCCGATCCCGCTGCCAAAGCGCGCAAGGACGTCGGCATCGGCGTCGGCCTCTCCGACGACATGACCGCGATCCGGACGAGCCTGGTGAAGGCGCACCTGTCGAACGACTTCGGCGCCGCCTTCGACCTCGCGCTCTACCAGATGGCTCTCTCCGTCTTCGGTTCCTTCGAATATCGCGCAAAGGCGCTTTCCATCACCACCAGCGAAACTGCGCAGCGGCCGACGATGCGCAACAACGATGAGGACTTCGCCGCCTGGAGCCCGGGCGAGGCGATGCTGGAGGACCGTTCCTCGCTTTCCCTCGACTGGATGACGATCGAGGACACCGCCGACTCCTTCGCAGCACTCCGCGCCCTCCCCCAGCCGGAAAAACAGGCTCTGTTCGCCGCTGCGGTGGCGCGCACCCTCGACGGCCAGCTGTCCTTCCAGCACCGGGCGCTTCCCCAGTTCGAAGCCACCGTCGCGCGCCTCGACATCGACTTCGCCTCCCACGTCCGGCCGACCGCCGGCATGTTCTGGTCGCGGATCAACAAGAGCCGCATCCTGGACATCGCCCGCGCGACCCTCGGCATCGAATGGGCAACCGCCCACTCCAGGTTCAAGAAGGACGCGCTGGCAAAGGCCATGGAGGCCGCCTTCGCTGCAGGGCC
>JAPOPO010000390.1 GCA_026712885.1 Rhodospirillales bacterium
GACGGACCGGCATGGCCGCGCTGCTTGCGGCCCACCTTTTCCTTATGGCCGCGGTGGCGGCGGCGCCGTCCGCCGGGGCGATGCAGATCCTCGATGCGGCCCACCATGCCCGGGTCGCGGCGCAGATCTCCGCGGCGATTTCGGCATGGTCGGCCGCATCGAGGATCTGCATCGCCGCCGCGGACGGCGCCGCCGCCACCGCGGCCATAAGGAAAAGGTGGGCCGCAAGCAGCGCGGCCATGCCGGTCCGTCGTGTCATCGTCCACTCTCCATCTGTTCGAAACGCAGCAGGCCGATGCGCCCGCCCGCCATCGCGAACACCAGCCGGTAGCGCTTGCGCGTGCGGGTCGCTTCCTCGCGCCCCAGCCACGTCACCAGTTCCCCGCTCACGTCAGCCGCGAGCTCGTTGTCCGCCACCTCGATCGCCGTGGGGTAGAAGGCGCTGGAGACGTCGCGGCGTCGGAGCTCGGCGGCTTCGGTCTCCACCCAGGCGGCGATGTCTCCGCGGGCCGAGGGGTGCGCCATGCGAGCGGCCGCCTCCCGAACCTCCAGCGCGTTCTCCGGCGTCAGCGTCAGCAGCGTCACGGCCACCGTTCTCGCGGTGTCTTCGAGATACCGCCGCCCCGCCCAGGTCGCGCCCACCGTCCACGCGGGACCGGACACCGCCGGCAGCAGCACCGCCATGGATTCCCGTGAGGACAACCCGTGGCTCAACAGCCCGTTCACGGCCATGGAGATCCCCAGCAGCACCGCCAGCACCAGGCGCGTGTCCCTCACGCGCCTTCGCTCGGCCTGCATCGCGTCGTGTTTCATCGGGGCCTCATCCGGCGAACCGGCGCCGGTGGCTCCCAGGCGCGCCCTGCAATCGCAGCACCTCGCCCGGCAGAAACCAGTACGCCGCCTGCATGAGGAGCCCCGCGCGTCCGCCGCGCTTGATGCGCCGCAGCGCCAGCCAGCCGCCCACGCCGATTGCCAGTCCCATGACGAACGCGTTGGCCGCCAGGCCCAGCATCGCCGGACCCATGAGCACGGCGGCCTCGTCCATCGTCCAGAACAGCCACCGTTCCGGGTCGTCCAGGCGCGACGGGATGGCGAATCGCTCGGCTTCGTTCACGTTCTTTACGCCTCAGATAATCGCCGTGCCGACGATGTTGGTGACCACGCCCGCGCCGGCCCCGGCAGCCACGCCGACTCCCACCGCGCCCATGATCTGGGTGGCGTTGAACCGCAGCACCGAGCCCACCAGGGCCGCACCCACCGCGAGCACCGCGGCGAGCTGCCCGCCCGTGCCCCCGACCATGTTCGTGACCGTGGTCAGCGGCGCGGCGAAGGTGGTGTCCGTGGTCGCCAAGGCCGCCTCCATCCCGCCCAGCAGCGGCAACGCCATCGGCATCACCGCCGATGCCGCCGCGCACAGTGTTCGCGCGATGCCCGCGCCCCGTGTTCTCCAATCCATCGCCTTGCTCCGTTTCATTGCCCCGCCCCGGTGTGCGCCGCGTCCGCCTCGGACGTGCTCAGGCGCCGCCGGGGGCGCGCCCATTCCTCCAGGTCCTCGAGCCGGTA
>JAPOPO010000429.1 GCA_026712885.1 Rhodospirillales bacterium
AACTTCGATGCCAGGGACTGGATCGCCTACCGCCACTGCGGCGCTTGCGCTCGCCGACGGAACGGTCTTTCGCGGCCGCGGCCTGGGCGCGCGGGGCGAAGCCGTCGGCGAAATCTGCTTCAACACCGCGATGAGCGGCTATCAGGAAATTCTCACCGACCCCTCCTACGCCGGTCAGATCATCACCTTCACCTTTCCCCATATCGGCAACGTCGGGACCAACGACGACGACCTGGAATCGGGGACACCGGCGGCGCTTGGGCTCGTGCTCCGCGCCGATGTTACCGAGCCCTCGAACTGGCGCGCCGTACAGCACCTCGAAGGCTGGCTGGAGCGGCGCGGCCTCATCGGCATCGCCGGCGTCGATACCAGGCGGCTGACGCGGCTGCTCCGCACGGGCGGCGCGCAGGACGGCGCGCTCGTACACACGTCCGAGCCCGAGGCTGTCGACGAAGGCGCACTCGTCGCAAAGGCCCGCGCCTGGCCGGGGCTAGAGGGCATGGACCTCGCCAAGGAGGTCTGCTGCCGCCAGACCTACGGTTGGCAGGAGACCACCTGGGACCACGAGACCGGCGCCTACGGCACTCGCGCCGCGCCGCGCCACCGCGTGGTCGCGGTCGATTATGGCGCCAAGCGGAACATCCTGCGCTCGCTCGCCGCCGCAGGCTGTGACGTCACCGTCGTTCCCGCCACGGCTGACGCAGACACGATCCTCGCCCACGAGCCGGATGGAATCTTTCTCTCGAACGGACCGGGGGATCCTGCCGCGACCGGCGAATATGCGGCCCCGGTCATCGAGAGGCTGATCGCGAGCGGGCTGCCGATCTTCGGCATCTGCCTCGGCCATCAGTTGCTCGCGTTGGCCCTCGGTGCCGAGACGCGGAAGATGCCCTTCGGCCATCGCGGCGCCAACCATCCGGTCAAGGAGCTCAAGACCGGGCGGGTCGAGATCACGAGCCAGAACCACGGCTTCGAGGTCATGGCGGACTCGCTGCCTGCCGGGATCACGGCCACCCACGTTTCCCTCTTCGACGGCACGCTGGAAGGCCTCGCCGTCGACGATCGGCCAATCTTCTCGGTCCAGTACCATCCAGAGGCGTCGCCCGGCCCGCAGGATGCCCAGCATCTCTTCGACCGGTTCATCGCGATGATGGGCTGAGGGCGGGCGCGCGCACGATGCCGAAGCGGACCGACATCGGCTCGATCATGGTGATCGGTGCCGGTCCCATTGTGATCGGGCAGGCCTGCGAGTTCGACTACTCCGGGACGCAAGCCTGCAAGGCGCTCAAGGACGAGGGCTACCGGGTGATCCTGGTGAACTCGAACCCGGCGACGATCATGACCGATCCCGAGTTTGCCGACGCCACCTACGTCGAGCCGATCACGCCCGCCATCGTGGCGCGGATCGTCGCCGCCGAGAAGCCGGATGCCCTGCTGCCGACCATGGGCGGGCAGACTGCGCTGAACACGGCGCTGGCGCTCGCCGACGACGGCACGCTCGCCCGCCACGGCGTCGACTTGATCGGCGCCTCGCGGGCCGCCATCGAGGTCGCAGAGGACCGCGAAGCCTTCCGCGAGGCGATGAAGGAGATCGGGCTGGAATGCCCGAAGAGCCGGATCGCGCGCTCGCTCGACGAAGCCCGGCAAGCGCTCGAACTGGTAGGGCTGCCGACCATCATTCGGCCTTCCTACACCCTGGGCGGTACCGGGGGCGGCATCGCTTACAACCGCGAGGAGTTCGTGGCGCTCGCCGCAGGCGGTATCGACGCCTCGCCCGCCGGCGAGATTCTGGTCGAGGAATCGGTGCTCGGCTGGAAAGAATTCGAGATGGAGGTGGTGCGCGACAAGGCCGACAACGCCATCATCGTCTGCTCGATCGAGAACGTGGACCCGATGGGCATCCACACCGGTGATTCGATCACCGTGGCGCCCGCGCTCACGCTCACCGACAAGGAGTATCAACTGATGCGCAATGCCGCCATCGCGGTGCTGCGCAAGGTCGGCGTCGAGACCGGCGGCTCCAACGTTCAGTTCGCGGTCGATCCGGCCACGGGCCGCCTCGTCGTGATCGAGATGAACCCGCGGGTCTCGCGCTCTTCGGCTTTGGCTTCCAAGGCGACCGGGTTCCCCATCGCCAAAGTCGCGGCCAAGCTCGCCGTCGGCTACACCCTCGACGAGATCGCGAACGACATCACGGGCGTCACGCCCGCCTCCTTCGAGCCCAGCATCGACTACGTGGTGACCAAGGTCCCGCGCTTTGCGTTCGAAAAGTTCCCCGGCGCCGAGCCGCTGCTCACCACCTCGATGAAGTCGGTCGGCGAAGCCATGGCGATCGGGCGCAGCTTCAACGAATCTCTGCAGAAGGCGCTCCGCTCGATGGAGACCGGGCTCACCGGCCTCGACGAGATCGCCATTCCTGGCTCCGAGGAGAGCGATCACGAGGCGATCATCGCCGCGCTGGGTCAGCCCAGACCCGACCGCCTGCTGGTGATTGCCGAGGCGCTGCGGCGCGGCGTCGACATCGAGGCAGTCCACGGCGCCTGTGCCGTCGATCCCTGGTTCCTGCGCGAGATCGACGCGATCGTGCGCGCCGAGGCGGAGGTTCGCTCGCACGGGCTTCCGGCCGACGCCGCGGCCCTCGGCCGGCTGAAGGCTCTGGGTTTCGGCGACCGGCGGGCCGCCGCCCCGGCCCGCCCCCGCGAGGCGACCGGGGCGGCGCAGCGGGTCTCGCCCCTCTGGACCGGGGGGGGGCCGCCGAGTCCCCCCCGCTCCGCCCCCCCCGTCCCCTCGTCGGTGCCGGCCGGCGCGGCGAGCCGCCGGTCGCCAAAGCCCAGAGCCTTCAGCCGGCCGAGGGCTGCGGCGGCGGCCGGAAGCCCGTTCGCGCGGACCTCCGCCTCGGCGCGCACGATCGCCTCGATCTCACGCAGGAACCAGGGATCGACGGCACAGGCGCTATGGATCGCCTCGATGCCGACGCCGCGCCGCAGCGCTTCGGCAATCACCAGCAGGCGGTCGGGTCTCGGCTGACCCAGCGCGGCGATGATGGCCTCGTGATCGCCCTCCTCGGTCCCGGGAATGGCGATCTCGTCGAGGCCGGTGAGCCCGGTCTCCATCGAGCGGAGCGCCTTCTGCAAAGACTCGTTGAAGCAGCGCCCGATCGCCATGGCTTCGCCGACCGACTTCATCGAGGTGGTGAGCAGCGGCTCGGCACCGGGGAACTTCTCGAACGCGAAGCGCGGGACCTTGGTCACCACGTAGTCGATGCTGGGCTCGAAAGAGGCGGGCGTGACGCCCGTGATGTCGTTCGCAATCTCGTCGAGGGTGTAGCCGACGGCGAGCTTGGCCGCGACCTTGGCGATGGGGAAGCCGGTCGCCTTGGACGCCAGTGCCGACGAGCGCGAGACCCGCGGGTTCATCTCGATCACGACGAGGCGGCCCGTGGCCGGGTCCACCGCGAACTGGACGTTGGAGCCGCCAGTCTCGACGCCCACCTTGCGCAGCACCGCGATGGCGGCGTTGCGCATCAGTTGATACTCCTTGTCGGTGAGCGTGAGCGCCGGCGCCACGGTGATCGAATCGCCGGTGTGGATGCCCATCGGGTCCACGTTCTCGATGGAGCAGACGATGATGGCGTTGTCGGCCTTGTCGCGCACGACCTCCATCTCGAACTCTTTCCAGCCGAGCACCGATTCCTCGACCAGAATCTCG
>JAPOPO010000032.1 GCA_026712885.1 Rhodospirillales bacterium
GCGGACTGCCGGAGGAGCCGGAGATCCGCGCGCTCGGCTTCGTCGGCGACAGGGCCTATGCGGGCACGCAGGCCGGGCCCTATGTCAGCGAGGACGGGGGCGAGAGCTGGCGTTCGCTCAACCTTCCGTCGGAGGAGCGCACCACATGGTCGGTGCTGGCGCGGCCGGGCGACCCCGACACGCTCTATGCTGGCACCACCGGCACCTCGATCTACCGCAGCACCACTGGCGGCGCGCGCTGGGAACGGCTACGCCCGGCGGTGCCGGAGGGGCATTGCGACATGGGCTTCGCGACCCGCGTCATTCGCATGACGGCGGATCCGAGCGCGCCCGACGAGATCTATGCGGGCCTGGAAGTCGGCGGCGTGCTGCGTTCGCTCGACGGCGGTGACACATGGGAAAGCTGCAATGCGGACCTGTTGCGGCTCGCCGGCGAGGAGCACCTGAAGAGCGCCATCGGCTCCGACATGGAGAGCGAGGGCATGATGGACTCGCACTCGCTGACGATCAGCCCCGCGCTGCCGGGCACGGTGTTCCTGGCGACGCGCATGGGCCTCTTCCGCTCCGACGACCGGGGCGAGACCTGGCGCGAGCTCGGCATCGGCAACTACTCGCCGCTGACCTATGCCCGCGATGTCACGGTCTCGAGGCACGATCCGAAGGTGCTGTTCGGCGCGTTCAGTAAGGCCGCGACCAGCAATGCCGGCTCGCTCTGGCGCAGCACGGACCTGGGCGAGAGCTGGGAGCGCTTCGACAAGGGAGTCGATGTGAACTCGACCCTGATGATCGTGGCCGAGAGCGCATCCGACCCGGACCGCGTCTGGTGCGGGGCGCGCGGCGGGCGCACCTTCGGCACGGAGGATGGCGGCAAAAGCTGGGCGCAGATCGAACTGCCGGACGAGGTGGAAGGCGTCTATGCGATGGCGGCCGCCTGAGGGTTGAGCCTGCGCCTGTGACGGAAACCGGGGCTGGAAACACGCAGGCGCTCGCCGCCGCGCTCGGGCGCATGGGGCTTGTCGGCGCGGAGGAGCGGCCGCGCTTCGAGCCGTTGGAGGGCGGGGTGTCCTCCGACATCTACCGGGTCGAGACGGCGGCGGGGCCGGTGTGCGTCAAGCGTGCGCTCGCCCGGCTCAAGGTGGAGGCGGACTGGCGCGCGCCGGTGGAGCGCAACGGCTCGGAGGCGGGCTGGCTCGCGGCCGTGAATACGCTGCTGCCCGACGCCGCGCCGCGCCTGTTGGGGCAGGACGAAGAGGCGGGCGCGCTCGCCATGGCCTGGCTGGAGCCCGAAACGCACCCGGTCTGGAAGGCGGAGCTTGCTGCCGGCCGCGCCGACCCGGCCTTCGCGCGGGAGGTGGGCCGCCGGCTCGCTGTCATCCACCGCGCCCATGAAGGCGATAAAGCGACGGCCGCCGCCTTCGCCACGGACGCGATCTTCCATGCCATCAGGCTGGAGCCCTACCTGCTGGCGACGGCGGAGCGGCACAAGGACCTCGCGCCCGAGCTGACCGGGCTCGCCGAGACGACGGCGGCGCGGCGCGAGACGCTGGTCCACGGCGATGTCAGC
>JAPOPO010000325.1 GCA_026712885.1 Rhodospirillales bacterium
AAGCCGACAAGGGGAGGCGGTCATGGCGTTCACGGAAGTCAACGGCGTCAAGCTCTGGTACAAGACGACGGGGGAAGGCACGCCCGTGGTTCATATCCACGGCGCGGGCTTCGGGCACTTCAACTTCGCCACTGCGACGCCGATCGCGTCAAAATCCTTCCGCTGCATCGACTTCAACATGCGCGGCTACGGACAGTCCGACAAGCCCATCCAGTCCTACGACATGGAGGTGTGGGCCGACGACGTGGCCGGCCTCATGGACGCGCTGAAGATCGAGCGCGCCCCCATCCACGGCACATCGATGGGCGGGATGATCGCGCAGGTCTTCGGCGCCAAGTACGCCGAGAGGACCGACCGGCTCATCCTCAACTGCTCGGCCGCGAAGCTGGACCTCGCCGGCCGCCTCACCTTTCAGAACTGGATCGACATCTCGGAGGCGTATGGCTGCGGCAGCCGCACGCTTGCCGAGCTGATCGCGGTCCAGGCGCTCTCACGGAAATTCCTGGACGGGGCGAACGGCCCCGGCGCGGTCGACATGATCCAGGACATCCTGGAGCGCTCCAACCGCAGGGAGGTCTACCAGCGCGCCTGCCGCGCGATGATGGAGATGGACCTCCGGCCCTACGCCAGTCAGATCAAGGCGCCGACGCTGGTGATCGGCGGCGACGAGGACATCATGACGCCGTGGGAGGTGGGCGAGACCGGCGCCGGCCAGACCTGGCTCGCCGAGAACATCCCGAACGCGGTCAGGCACGTGATCCGGGGCTCGAACCACTCGACGCTCTTCGACAACACCGAGGAGAACATGCGCGTGGTGGTCAACTTCCTCGGCGCCCGCAACGACCTCCTCGCGCCCCTGGACGACTGACGCGCCGGGCTTAGCCCCCCAGCGCCGCCGCGGCCTCCGCGCAAGTGACGCGTTCGGCGATGTTCTCCAGCGCGTAGTTGAGGCCGGCGTTGTGCCACTCGTCGTTGATGGTCGACGTGCCGTCGGTCAGCACGACGGCCCGGTAGCCGGCATCGGCCCCGTGGCGCGCGGTGTGCTCGACCGAGAAGTTGGTCCACGCGCCGGAGATCACGATAGTGTCCACACCGAGCCCCTTGAGGATCGTTTCCAAGGGCGTGTCATGGAAGGCGTTCATGCGCATCTTCTCGACCACGAGATCGCCTGCCTGCGGCTCGAGCCCCGCCACTGCTGCAGCGCCCCAGGTGCCGCGCACCATCGCCTTCGCCTCGGCGAGGCCCTGGAAAAGCGGCGCATTCAGCTTCAAGCCGGGTGCGCCTTTCTCGACGATGTAGTGGACGTGGATCACCGCCATACCGGCCTTGCGCGCGGCCTCGGCGAGAGACCTCACGTTCTCCACCACGTTTTGCGAGGCGGCGTGCGCCGGCGCACCGGAATCGGCGAAGGCGCCGCCTTCCGCGATCACGTCGTTCTGCAAGTCCTGGATGATGAGCGCGCTGCGCGCGGGGTCCAGTTCGAAGGCCATGGCTCCCTCCCCTACATGTACGCCAGGCGATTGCCGGCGACCTTGAGCGCGATCCGGTAGACCGAGGTCGAGCAGGTGCAGTAGAGCTCGTTCCACCCGGTGCCGCCCCAGTTGAGGTTGGCCGAATGCTCCGGCATCCCGATCACGCCGAGGTGCTCGCCGTCGGGCGCGAAGACCCAGAAGCCGCGCGGGCCGGTGACGTAGACGTTGCCCTGCTCGTCGCACTTCATGCCGTCGACCACGCCGTTCTCCAGCACGCCGTCGCCGATGTTCTCGGCGAACATGCGCCCGTTGGAGAGCGAGCCGTCGCTGCCCACGTCGAACACCCGGATGTGGGCGCGCGTCGTGTCGTTGACGTAGAGGATGCTCTCGTCCGGCGAGAAGCAGAGGCCGTTCGGCTGGTCGAAGTCATCGACCTCGCAGTGGACTTCGCCATTGGTCGCGACGCGGAAGACCGCCTGGAAACCAAGTTCCCGCTCGCGCTCCAGGCCGAAGACCGGCATGCGGCCGTACCACGGATCCGAGAAATAGACCGAGCCGTCCGACTTCACCACCACGTCGTTGGGGCTGTTCAGCTCCTTGCCGTTGTAGTGCGAGGCCAGCACCTGGCGCTCGCCGGACGGGGTCTCGCGAGCCAGCGCGCTGGTCACGTGCTCGCAGATGTAGAGGTTGAGGTCGGCATCCAGCGTCATGCCGTTGCCCTTGTTGTTGGGCTGGCGCACGTCGCTCGCGCCGTCCGCCGCGCTCCAGCGCCGGCGCGTGTCAGCCGGGATGTCGCTGAAGTAGAGGCACTGCTC
>JAPOPO010000288.1 GCA_026712885.1 Rhodospirillales bacterium
CGCCAAGCTCCACCAACCCCGCGTGGCTGCGGTCCGCGCGCGTGACCCAACAGGACATCACATCGGGGATCGGCCCCGAACGTGAAACCGATCAAGGGAGATCGTCATGAACAGCATCGACAACATCGAGACCGCCGCACAGTCCGTTACCGCGACCGTCTGCGAGAACGCCGCCCTCTTCGGCGCCGCCCCCGAGCGCGACGAGTTCGACACCCGCGACGTCTGGGACCGCGACGACGCGACCGACGCCGTGCTCGAAGCCTTCCGCATCGTCGCACAGGGCGTCGCGCCGGACGGCACCCAGCTCGCCGACGAACGCGAGAGCCTGCTCTGGGGCTTCGTCAACACCTTCGACGCACAGACACAGCGCCTCGACCGCGCCGCCGACAAGCTCATGCCCGACCTCCGAGACCTCCAGCGCGAGCAGGACGGCACCGAGATCAAGTCCCGCGAGCTCGAACTCGTCACCGACCGCGCGCAGAACCTCACCGCCAGGCGCGACGCCTTCGAACAGATGCGCGACGCAGCAGCAGAAGCCTACCGCGCAGACACCGGCAACGTCTGGCGGCCCCGGCGCGGCAGCCATGCATCGCAGACCGGCAAGCTGACCTCCGCGGCCATCGACGCCCGCGACTTCCAGCGCGCGAGGAAGGACCGGAAGACCATGGCCCACCTGCCGCAGGGCACCCTCGTCGCTATCGCCGGCGGAAAGGACGTCGCCAACCCGGCAGCGGTCATCGAGCGGCTCGACAGGATCCGTGCCAAGTATGCCGACGTGGTGCTCGTGCATGGCGGCGGACCCGGTGTCGAGAAGATCGCGGCAAGCTGGGCAGAGAAGAACTGCGTCCACCAGGTCGTCTGCAAGCCCGACTGGGACCGCCACGGACGCGCCGCCCCGTTCCGCCGCAACGACGAACTGCTCGACCTCCTGCCGAAGGGCGTGATCGCGTTCCCCGGCAGCGGCATCACCGAGAACCTCGTCGACAAGGCGAAGGCCCTCGGCATACCGGTGATGAAGGTCGCGGCATAGTCCGCACCGTCTTCCGGGCGGCGCGGTCCGTTGCCTTTCGTGGAGACGGCGTCGCGGCGGCGCCGTCTTCCGCGCGCGCTTCGCGCCGCTGGATTGCCGGTGCACTTCGCCGCGCATGAGTGCATCGGCAACTGCGTCGAACCCGGCGCACCGCTTGATGCACTGCCGTCGGCGCCGCTATCCGGCCCGATGCGGCGGCTTCTGCCGAACCGCCCGGCAGCGTGCTCCGCACTGCCCCGCGCACTTCGCGCCGCTTCGCTGCCGCTCAATCGCCGCGGCAGCTCCGATCCGCCGGGTCCTCCGGCGTCGATTTCCCGAACATGAATGCTGCTCGATTTGGCTGTCCCGACCGCCGGGGCGGCCTTGGTTCTCACACCCGACGCATCCCTGATGCAGAGGTCGCGGTGGCTGGCCATGGCCGCGATTGGCCGGTTATGCCGGGCTCATTGGTGCGCGTGTCGTCGCCTGGCGCGCCGGAAATACATGCCACCGATTGGAGGCACGAATCCCTCGTGTCACACGGAAAAACACCCTGCAACATCAATAGCTTGTCGACGCCGCCGCCGATGGGTTTCAAAGCGTGTTACAGCAATTCCCCGGAGATATCCTGCATGCCTCCATTCGGTGGCGCCGCATTACGTCGGCGAACACGTTTTATGTTCGTCGTGCCGCCCCGGCCGAAGCCGCGTTCGAACCGGCAGTCCCGGCAGCGTGTCCGGTTGGCGGGGCTTCGCCTGGGGCCGGCAGCCCGCGGATCGGGATGGATCCGGTCGAGGCCGGAGCTCTCCGGCCATGGTTTCCTGGATGAAGTTTGCCGGCCGCGCCCCCGGCGTCGGCCTTCGAGGAGTACCCGAAATGGCGCGCAACGATCGCAAGAGCCCCGGCGCGGGCAGGAAAACGGGCGGGAGTCGCCCCGATGCGCGCCGCTCGCACTCCATCCGCTTCGCCGATTCCGAATGGAAACTCATCGAGAAGGCCGCCGCGCGGCAGGGTATTCCCGCCGGCGAGTTCGCCCGGTCGGGCGCGCTCGCCCCTGCCGAGGACCAGCTCGGCG
>JAPOPO010000299.1 GCA_026712885.1 Rhodospirillales bacterium
CGCCGAGCTGGTGCGCGGCAAGAGCGGGCGCATCGTCGGCGCGCTGATCAGCCTGCTCACCATGATGAAGGGCCTCGCGCTCACCTATTCGAAGGACATGCAGGAGGACAAGGAGCCCCTCTTCGATGCCTTCGATTCGCTAGCGCTCTGTCTCGCGGCAACGACCGGCATGGTGCGCGACATGACAGTGAATGCGGACGCCATGGCGCGCGCCGCCTGCACCGGCCACGCGACGGCGACGGACCTCGCCGACTGGCTGGTGCAGGAGGCCGGCGTGCCCTTCCGCGAAGCCCACGCGATCACCGGGCGGATCGTGCGCCTCGCCGACGAGAATACTTGCGATCTCAAGGACTTGACACTCGCTGACCTGCAGGCCGTCGAGCCCCGGATTACCGCCGACGTGGTGGCATTGCTGGACCCCGCCGCGGCCATCGCCCGCCGCACCAGCGAGGGCGGCACCGCGCCCAGCGAGGTCGCGAAGCAGCTTGCGCGCGCCCGGCAGCGTTTCCTATAGAGGCGCGCCCCGGCCACTGCGCCGGGGCCGCTAGGAGGGCCGGATCACATGATACGAAAACTCAGTCTCCTGATGACGATCGTCGCCGCGGTCGGCCTGATCGTGGCGCTCTCGAGCTGCGGCAGAATGGGGCCGCTCCAGCCGCCACCCGACGAAGCGCAGGCCGTACATTCCGCCCCAGCCACGGCGAGCCGGGCCTGACGGGCGCCTGCTGTGGACGCATTCGTCTATCGAGAGGAGAGCGGCAGCCGCGTTCTCCACGCCGAGGGTGTCTCGCTCCCCGCCATCGCGGCGCAATTCGGCACGCCGACCTATTGCTATGCGAACGGGGTGCTGGTCGCCCGCTACCAGGCGCTCGCCCAAGCCACGCCGAACGCGCGAATCTGCTACGCGGTCAAGGCCAACGACACTCTCGCGGTGATCCGCACCTTCGCCCGTCTCGGCGCCGGCGCCGATATCATCTCGGGCGGCGAGCTGCATGGCGCGCTCCGGGCAGGCGTCGCGCCGGATCGTCTGGTCTTCGCCGGACCCGGCAAGACGCGTGATGAGATGAACCTCGCGCTCGCCAGCGGGGTCGGGCAGTTCAACGTCGAATCGCCGGCCGAGCTTGAGGCCCTGGACGCAGCTGCCCGCGCCGCCGGCACGCGTGCGCCTGTCGCGCTCCGGGTCAACCCCGATGTCGATGCCGAAACCCACGACAAGATCGCCACGGGCCGGCGGGGCGACAAATTCGGGATCGACGACGCGGACATCCCGGCTCTATACGCCAGGGCTGCGGCACTGGAGGGGATCGAGCCGCTCGGCCTTGCCGTGCACATCGGCTCGCAGCTCTCGCGTCTCGCGCCGTTCGAGGCCGCTTTCGAGCGGCTTGTCGCCTTGGTGGAGGGCCTGCGCGCGGCCGGTCACCCGGTGACGCGGATCAACCTCGGGGGCGGGCTCGGCGTGCGCTACCGGGACGAGGCGCCGCCCGATGTCGAGGCCTACGGCGCGCTGGTCGAGCGCGTCCGCCAGCGCCTCGGCGTGACGGTGGTAATCGAGCCCGGTCGCTGGCTGGTGGCGCCGGCAGGCGTCCTGCTCACCCGCGTAATCGCGGTCAAGCAGGCCGGCGCGCGCTGCTGGGCCATCGTCGATGCCGCCATGAACGACCTGATGCGGCCGGCTCTTTACGACGCGTGGCACGCCATCGAGCCGGTGGCGGAGCCCGCGCCAGACGATGTAACCGTCGAGACCGATGTCGCAGGGCCGGTCTGCGAGAGCGGCGACGTGCTGGGTCGCGGCCGGGCGCTGCCGCCGCTCGCAGCCGGCGACCTGCTGGCGGTGCGGGACGTGGGCGCCTATGGCTCGGTCATGGCATCGACCTACAACGGGCGTCCGCTGCCTGCCGAAGTCATGGTGCGGGGCGACGCGCTGGCCTCGATCCGGCCGCGCCAGGACCACGAGGCGCTGCTGGCGCGTGACCTCGTGCCGCCTTGGCTCGGGTGAACGCCGATCCCGCGCCGCGCCGCGTTACCCTTGATCGTCCGTAACGAAGTCGACCGAGAGCTGGGCCGCCCCCTCTGGCGGGTCTTCGAGCCAGCTCTCGAAGGCGGTCGATTGCCCCCCGTCCAGAACGCGCAACAGCGCGGCCACAGGCCATTGGTGCAATTCGGTGCCGGTCTCGTCCGCGAGCACCGCGCGCAGCCCCGGAAGCCTGCGGCCCTTGGCCGTGGTGTTCTCGACCGCGCCACGCACGAGCAGGATGATCCTGTCGCCGTCCTGCACCCGTTCGGACTGCACGTCGACGATGCGCAGGCCCTGCGCCTGCGGGGCCTGGATCGGCAGACCGACGGCATCGTAGATGCTGACGGTTCCCGGCCAACTGTCCACGATCGCATTGCGCGCGAGCGCGAGGCCGGCGAGGGCGGCAATCACGAAAAGCCCGGCTGCGGCCCAACCGGCCCACTCGGGCGGACGCTTCAGGGGTGCCGGGGCCGATGGCACGGCCGAGTCAGCGGGCCGGGGCGCTGCGGGCGCGTCCGCCGAGGGCGATTGATGCCAGACATGACCGCAGTTCGTGCACCGCACCTGGCGGCCTGTCTCACCGAGTGCGGCCGGATCGATCAGATAGCGTGTCTTGCAGGCGGAGCAGCGTACGATCATGGGGGGCGACGCAGGCGTCCTCTCTCTTTATCAAGGCCCATCGCACGGGCGTTCCGACCAAGTCAACGTGCGGCCCGCCCTGTCAAGCCCGGCGTTCGGTCGCGCTGCGGGCAGGTGCCACGGCCCGCAACTGCAGCGGCGGCGCACGATGGAGTCTAAGCCCTCTCTCGGCATTCGGCGATGGACGCGCCGCACCGCGCGCGCGGTGCTCGTGGTGGTCGCGCTCTTCGCGCTGCTCTGGTCCGGCGGGCTCGCGTGGTTCGCCGACACGGCGGGCGAGGGGTCCGAGCGGCCCGATCTTGCCACCGAGGCCATCATCGTCCCGACCGGCGGCTCTGGCCGGCTGGAAGAGGGGCTTCGCCTGCTCGAAAGCGGCCTCGCGCAGGCGCTGTTCGTCACCGGCGTCGCCGAGGGGGTGGAGAGGGCCGAGCTGCGCGCTCGCCACGATCCTTCGCTCTGGGCCTGCTGCGTGGAGCTCGGCTACGAGGCCGAGGACACCGCTGCGAACGCGCAGGAAGCGGCGGCGTGGATGGCGGACCGCGCCTTCGGCAGCCTCCGCCTGGTCACCAGCGGCTACCACATGCCGAGGGCCATGATGGAGTTCCGAAGCGCCATGCCAAATGCTACTCTCGTGGCACACCCTGTGTTTCCGGAACACGTCAAGGTCGAGCATTGGTGGCGCTATCGCGGGACCGCGGCCCTGATCGCCAGCGAGTTCACCAAGTATCTGTGGGCACTGGCGCGCCGGACGCTCGGGTTTGGCAAGCGCCGCCGCACACCCTTGGGAACACGCTCCGTTCGGCGCTATGCACGGTCGCATTCTACACCTGGGGAGTGATGATCGGCACCGTGATGGTGCCGATGCTGCTGACGCCGCGTCCCCTGTTCCGCCGCTTCGTGGTCACCTGGTCGGCGGGTAACGGTGTCCTGCTCCGGATCATCGCCGGCGTCCATTCAGAGATTCGGAACCGCCAGTACAGGCCCACGGGCCCGGCGATCATCGCATCCAAGCATCAGTCGGAGTGGGAGGCCCACGTCTTCCTGCACGAGCTCGACGACCCCGCCTATGTGATCAAGAAGGAGCTCTCCTACGTTCCCGGCTACGGCTGGTTCTCCGCCAAGGTGAACATGATCTTCGTCGACCGCCACGGCGGCGGAAAGTCCTTGCGGGCGCTGGTCAAGGGCGCGAAGAAGGCCGTCGCCCGCGGCCGCCCGGTCGTCATCTTCCCCGAAGGCACGCGGGTGAAACCGGGGGAGAAGCTGCCCTACCGGCCCGGCGTCGCCGCGCTCTACGGCGCCCTCGACGTGCCGGTGGTGCCGGTGGTTCTCAACTCAGGGATGCACTGGCCCAAGGGCTCCATCAGGCGCTATCCCGGCACCATCGTCATGGAGTATCTGCCGCCGATCCCGCCGGGTCTGCCGAGGCGGGAATTCCTGGAGCGCCTCGAGTCCTCCATGGAGGAGGCGTCGCAACGCCTCTACGCGGAAGCCTGCGGCGTCCCGCAAGCGGAGAAGGAGGAGCATTCGTCCTCACAACCCGACGCGGCCTAAGACGGGGAGGCGTCCTCCATGTCGGAGAGCTATTCCTGCGCTGTCGATACGTGAACGGAGAGAGGCCTCCAATGGCCTGTCTCCCCGATTCGGGATTGCGATAGTTTCGTCGCTAACGACTCGGCCAGCTTTCTCACTGTGAGTTACGATTCGGAGGACTTTGGGAGCATGCTCGCCGTGAGCCTCTTCGGCCAGACTCGCATCTCAACCTCTGAAGTGAATCGGGTGCTAAACGGCCTCCGTCTGCCTCTTGCTGCATGGACCGCGCGAGGCAGAGTGGCGGAGGGTTCCCGCGGGACAGCAACCACCACCGAACAACTGAGAGGAGTGCGAATGGCATGAAAGCAGCATCGATCGTGTTCGCGACCGCATTGATGCTCGCGATCGGAGGGTGCCTCCACAACCCTGGGTCGGACCCGATGACCGGCGAGATGGGGGAGATGGAGGAAGGACGCATCGATTTCTCCCGAACAACGTCGTTCGACGGCGACAAGCTGACCGTGTTCGTGAGGCAGGGAGGAGAGGGGGAAAGAAAGCTGCACCTGAACACGGTGCGCGACGCCGTCGAGACGAACGAGTTCCGTCCTCAGGCTCCGAACTACTCAGGCCGGTCCTGGGTGATGCGAAACACCGCCCACGAGAGCACCACCCAAGTCTATGCCCTCGTGAGCTGGAGCAACGAAAATTCCACCGACTATCTTGCCGCCGGGTGGTGGCTGCACCATGAGCAGGGCGAGCGGTACCCCGAAAGAGTCATCTTCGTCGACGGGCCCGAAATCGACCCTCTGATAAATCCGCCCGACCTGCCGGTGACGGGCACGGCGAGCTATCTCGGGCGCGGCAGCGGGATATTCGGCTACGCCTTCGGATCGAACTGGGGCGAGCACGAGGGCGGGTACACCTACGACGCGTACCGGGGAGGGATGGACGTCGTCGCAGACTTCGAGGCCGGCACGCTGAGCGGGTGCCTCGGATGCACCGGCGACCTCGTTGCGGACCGCACGCACCTCGAGTACCGCTTCGAGCAGATCCCCGAGCGGTTCCTGCCGGAAGTGGATGCTCCGCTGAAGGACTACGAGATTCACTTCGCACCCATAGCGTACAGCGCCGACGGCAGCTTCGAGTCCGAGTTCAGCAGCGCCGCGGCGAGCGTGCGCCATCCCGACCGCGAGGTGACGGGGTCACACGGCTACTGGGGTGGGAGCGTCTCAGCCTTCGACGACGAGGACGGCAATCCGAGGCTGATCGCGGGGTTCAAGGATGCGGGCTTCCAGGAGGAAGACGGGAGCAGGGGGTTCTTCTGGGGCGTGTACACCGTATTGAGCGAGACGTTCAGGACCGGGGGAGACACTCCGGACGATTCAAGCGAATAAGGGGGAAGCGAAGGGAGAGCACCGCAGCGCGAGCGCCGGTGTGCGCCTGACGCTCTTGGTGGAACGGGACGATGCGCGTCCGACCGAGACCAAAAGGGTTATGTTGATCGATCCGAGCCAGACTGTAGACGACTGGAAGGTGTCATGACCGCGCTGGAAGATCTGCCCTACACGATCACCGACCACGACATCGTCGCCGAAGCCGATGGTATGCGCGTGCAGGTCATGACGCTCGGCGCGGACGAGGAGGTTCCCTGGCATTACCACACGGTCATTACCGATGTATTCGTCGGCGTCGAAGGAACCGTGGTGATCGAGACCCGGGCGCCGCGCGCACGCCATGAGCTTGAGCCCGGCGACCATTGCGTCGTGCTCCCCATGACCGCGCACCGGGTCTCCGGCAAGGACGGCCGAGCCTGCCGCGTGACCCTGGTTCAGGGCGTGGGCGAGCACGACTTCAATCCGGTCGGCAAGGCTGCGACGCAGGACTAGGGCAGCCTGGATCATCCGGAGCGGCGCACGGGACCCAAGTCGGCATGATTCGCACCCACGGTCGCTATCCCTACTCCAACATCACCGCGCGCCCGGTCTACGACTGGCCGAACGGGACTCGCCTTGCCGTCTACGTCGCGGTCAACATCGAGCAGTTCAGCTTCGGCGAGGGCAAGGGCGCGGCCATCGCGCCGCCGGACCAGGCGAACAGCCACAGCGTCTTCTCGTGGCGCGACTACGGCAATCGGGTCGGCATCTGGCGCCTGCTGGAGTTGTTCGACGCCTTCGACATCCCCGTCGAAGCCCAGATGAACCTCGGCGTCTACGAGCACTGCCCCGACATTCCCGAGGCGCTCAGGCAGCGCGGCCACGAGATCCTGGGCCACGGCATCACCAACTCGGACATGCAGGAGCACCTCGACGAGGCGGCGGAGGCCGCGCTGATCGCCGAGGTCACCGAGACCATCGAGCGCCACGAGGGCGGCCGCCCGGCCGGCTGGATGAGC
>JAPOPO010000331.1 GCA_026712885.1 Rhodospirillales bacterium
GGAAACTGAAAGGCCAGCCGGAGAAGACCAAGGTCATCTCCCGCATCTGGGGCTATCACGGCGTCACGCTTGCTGCCATGTGCGCCACGGGCATGAGCATCTACTGGCCGAGTTTCGAGCCGCGCATGCCGGGCTTCGTCCACATTCCGAGCCCCTATCCCTATCGCTACGAGGCGCCGGATGGCGCGGAGAGCCAGGGAATCGCCGCGGCCGACGAACTCGAGAAGGCCATCCTCGCCGAGGGGCCGGAGACGGTGGCGATGTTCATCGCCGAGCCGGTGCAGGGCGGAGGCGGCGTGATCCCGCCACAGCCCGACTACTTCCCGCGCATCCGCGAGATCTGCACCAAGTACGACGTGCTGATGGTCTCGGACGAAGTCATTACGGGGTTCGGCCGCACCGGCAAGATGTTCGGCCTGCAGCACTGGGGTGTCGAGCCCGACATGATCCAGTTCGCCAAGGCCATCACATCGGGCTATTTCTCCCTCGGCGGCATCGGGATCAGCGACGAGATCGCCAACACGATGCACGAGAGCGGCAAGCCGTGGATGCACGCCTACACCTACAGCGCGCATCCCACGGGCTGCGCCATCGGCTGCGCCATGCTCGATCTGATCGAGCGGGAGGACTTCCCGGGCCAGGCCGCGGCGAAGGGCAAGCGCCTGCTCGTCGGCCTCAAAGACGCACTCGCCGACCATCCCAACGTCGGCGACATCCGGGGACTCGGGCTCATGTGCGCCGTGGAATACGTGAAGGACCGGGCGACGAAGGAGAGCTTCGATCCCGCCGACGGCATCGCCGCCAAGATCAACGCCGAGGCGGTGGCGCGCGGGCTCTTCAGCCGCTCCCGGCCGGACGTCTTCATGGTTGCGCCGCCGATCATCATCGACGACGAGACCATCGATCGGATGGTGGAGATCACTGCCGAGTCGACGCAGGCGGTCCTTGGCTGAGAGCAGCACGCAGGCTGCGCTGGGGAGAGATCCTCCGGCGCCACGGCCACCCATAGATTGGGAGGCGCCGGAATTCCTGGACGCGAGCGCGTTCGATGACGAGCTGCGCCGCGTCGCGAACGTGTGCCACACCTGCCGCCGCTGCGAGGATCTCTGCGAGAGTTTCCCGCGACTCTTCGATCTGATCGACAGGGCGGGCAGCGTCGAGACGGTCAAGAGCGCCGACTTCGAGAGCGTGGGCGCGGCCTGCACGCTCTGCGACATGTGCTATCCGGTCTGCCCCTACGCGCCGCCGCACGTGCACGCGGTGGACTTCCCTGCGCTGATGATGCGCCAGCGGTCGCATGCCTTGCGCGACGGCAAGGTCGGCTCCATAGAGCGCGCGCTGGGTTCGACCGACCGCAACGGCCGGCTACTCGGCGCCATCGCCCCCCTCGCCAACTGGGCGGCGCACCGGGGCAACCGTTTGACTCGGTTGCTGATGGAGGCGCTTGCCGGCATTCACCGCGATGCGGTGCTGCCGCGCTTCCATGCGCGCAGGTTCAGCCGGCAAGCGGCCGCAAGCGGGCACCGCGTCGACACGAACGCGCCAGCGGCCGGCCGCAAGGCTGTGCTCTACGCCACCTGCTTCGTCGAGTTCAACAATCCGGGGATCGGCCGCGCCGCCCAGGGCGTGCTCGCGAAGAACGGCGTCGAGACCAAGGTCGTCTACGACGCCTGCTGCGGGATGCCGCAATTGGAGCGTGGCGATATCGGCGAGGTCTGCCGCCGCGCCCGGCGTGTCGCCGCGTCGCTGGTGCCTTGGATCGACCGCGGCTGGGACGTGATCGCGCCGGTTCCCTCCTGCGCGTTGATGTTGAAGACCCTGTGGCCGCTCCACCTGCCCGAAGACCGAGCGGTGGCGCGACTCGCGGAGCGGACGAGCGACGTTTCCGAATATATCGTGGGCATCGCCCGCGACGTGGGCCTCGCCGGTGGGATGGAGCCGCTTGACGGCGATGTTGCGCTCCATCAGGCCTGCCATGCCAGGGCCCAGAACGTCGGCGCCAAGTCGGCTGTCATGCTGCGTATGATCCCGAAGTGCAACGTGATGATGATGCAGCGCTGTGCCGGTCATGGCGGCACCTGGGGCGTGATGAAGGGGAATTTCGAAACCGGCATGAAGGTCGGCGAGCCGGTCGTCCGGCAGGTGGCCGAAAGCGGCCGCGCCTACCTCGCCTCGGAGTGTCCGCTTGCCGGGGACCACATCGTCCAGGGAATGGAGCGCTTGGGTGCTGGCCACAACCACGCAAGGCGGGCTCACCATCCCATCGAGCTCCTGGCGAAGAGCTATGGTATCGACGCCTGACCGTCCGCTCGACGCGCACGCAGTCGAGACGCTGACCGCGATGGGGCGTGTGCTCTACCCCCACGACTTTCTGGACGACGCCCCTTACCGACGGGTAGTCGACATCGTGGCCGAGGAGGCGGACTCCGCGCAGAACGCACTGCTCGCGGACGGCGTCGCGGCGCTGGATGGAGCCTCGGATCGCCCTTTCCTCGATCTCGCGGAGAAGGAAAGGCTCGCGGCGGTCGAGGCGATCGAGCGATCGCCCTTCTTCGAGACGATGCGGGCGGCCACGGCGCGCCACCTCTATTCCAATCCGGCAGTGTGGCGCCACTTCGGCTATGAGGGACCGTCGTCCCACCTCGGCGGCTACATCGATCGCGGCTTCGACGATATCGACTGGATTTCCGAAGATGACGTGAGGGTAGACAAATGATTGCGCCTCACCTCGACGACGACGATATCCCCGCCGTCACCTACGACCTGGACGACGACAGCGTCGTCGTGATCATCGGCTCCGGCGCCGGCGGCGGGACCATGGCCGACGAGCTGACCCGGCGGGGCATCGACGTGGTTCTGCTGGAAGCCGGCCCGCGCTTCAAGACGAGCGACTTCGTCAATGACGAGTGGGCGATGAACGAACTTCTCACCTGGAAGGACAAGCGCGACTGCACCGGCGGCTCGCCCATCGCCCGCGACTATCCGACGGCGCCCACCTGGACCTGCAAGGGGCTGGGCGGCACCACCCTCCACTGGACGGCCATGTGCCCACGCGGCCTGCCTCACGATTTCAAGGTGCGCACGACCTATGGCGATGTCGAGGGTGCCGACCTGGCCGACTGGCCGCTCGACTACGAGGAGTTGGAGCCCTTCTACCGCGAGGCTGAGAGCAAGATGGGTGTCAGCGGACGCGGCAACATTCCGCAGCACCGCGGCAACAACAACTTTCGGGTCATGGCGCTCGGCGCGAAGCGCATGGGCTACACCGACTACGGCTCCAACAACGTGGCGATCAACGCGGTGCCCCGCGACGGTCGCAACGCCTGCGATCAGATCGGCTTTTGCATGCAGGGCTGTCGCTCTGGCGCCAAGTGGTCCACGTTCGTCTCCGAGCTGCCGCGTGCGGAGGCGACGGGCCACTGCGAGATCCGCACGCGTTGCATGGCGCTCCGCATCGAGCATGATGATCGTGGCCGCGCGAGTGGGGTTCTCTACGCCGATGCCTCCGGCAATCATCACTTCCAGAAGGCACGGCTGGTCTGCGTCGCGGCGAATTCGATCGAGACCACGCGGCTGCTTCTCAACTCGGAGTCGAGCACGTGGCCGGACGGCCTCGCCAACGGGTCGGGCATGCTCGGCAAACACTACATGCGCCACGCCACGGCCTACATGTATGCCGAGTTCCCGAAGCCTGTGCGCATGTACCGCGGTTTGGTCGTCTGCGGTGTCATCCGCGACGAAGCACGGCACGACCCCGCGCGCGGCTTCGCCGGCGGTTTCTTCTACGGCACCATCGGCCTTGGCTTGCCGTTCTACGCGGCGTTCCTGAGCCCCGGGCGCTGGGGCCGCGACTATACGAGCTGGATCGAGGCCTACGAGCGCGTGGCGGGCCTGTTCGTGAATGGCGAGGACATGGCAATCGCCTCCAACCGGGTGACACTCCATCCCAGCGAGAAGGACGAGCACGGGCTGCCGATCCCCCGCCTCAACCTCGACGATCATCCGAACGATCTGGCGATGAAGCGCTACGCCTATCGCAACGGGGTCGCCATGCTGGAGGCGGCCGGCGCGCTTCGCGTCTTCTGCTCGCCGCCGCTGCCGGTCTCCCACAATCTCGGCACCTGCCGCATGAGCGAGAATCCCGATGCCGGCGTGGTGGACCGCTGGGGCCGAAGCCACGAGATTCCCAACCTCTTCGTCTCCGACGGCAGCCAGTTCACTTCCGCGTTGGCGGGCAATCCCACTCTCACGATCGTCGCCCTCGCTATCCGTCAGGCGGGCCACATCGCCCGACAAATCGGTCGCGGCGAACTCTAGCCCGCCTCCTCCTCACGCCGCGCTGGCCGCGCTCAGTCATTCACGCTATCCCGGCGTGAGGCGCAAACGCACTATTGGAGGAAAGCATGGCTACACTGCCGCTGGTGGATTACGACGACGCCCCGCCGGAGGTCCGCGCGGTCTACGACGACATCATGGAGACCCGTAAGACCGACTGGATCAACAACTTCTGGAAGGTGCTCGCCAACGACCCGCCGACACTCGCGCGCACCTGGAACAGCATCAAGGAGGTGATGGCGCCCGGCGCCCTCGATCCTCTCACCAAGGAAATGATCTACGTCGCGGTGAGCGCCACCAACGGCTGCGAGTACTGCATCCGCTCCCACACGGCAGGCGCGCGGCGTCAGGGAATGACCGACGCCATGCTGGCCGAGCTGATGGCGGTGGTGGGCATGGCGAATGAGACCAATGCGCTCGCGAGCGGCTACGCGGTCGACGTGGATGCCGCGTTTATGAAGTAATGGGAGGTGGCTCCACCTTTTCGGACAGCCTGGCGGCTGGCTTCAAGGTGTATTCCGGCTGAAGTTCAGGCCGCCAGAGTCCCCTTGAATCGATCTTCCTGTTACTGCTGTTGCACCTTTGGCGTCGCCAAGCGTCGAAGTCTAACCCCTCCAAAGCAAAATAAGTCAATGCGTTAGCGCGCCGATCAACAGCTGACGAGTGGCGCGCGGGTAGGGCCGATGATTTGACGGTGGATCGGGTGGTCAGTGGGTGAAACGTGTCTCGGTATCTGCGGTGCCGAACTTGCGGCTGTCTTCGTCGCTCCACTCTTCGCCGGACGCCTGGCTCTCAAACTTCTCGATCATGTAGTCGCCGGCGATAATCGGCGGGTATTTCACGGGGTGCTCCGGGCCGTGGCAGGTCGGCAGGCACTCGATCACCGCATCATGATTGGGCATGATGAAATGGCAGGCGGAGAGGCGCTCCCCGGCTGCGAGCGGCGGGTTGATCACGCGGTGCCGCGTGGACTTCCAGCGGTCATTGGTCCAGCGCATCAGAAAGTCGCCGATATTCACCACGAACGACCCGGCGACCACGGGCACGTCCACCCAACTGCCGTCCGGGCTGCGCGCCTGCAGGCCGCCCGGCTTGTCCTCGATCAGGCAGATGGTGAGGTTGTCGTAGTCTGAATGCTCGCCAGCGCGGAGCTGACCCTCCTCGGGAACCTCCCGCTGATCCGGATAGTTGAGCACGCGCAGGAGGCTGAAACCCCTATCGATCTTGTCCTCGAAATAATCTTCGGGCAGATCGAACGCGATTGCCGCGAGCCGGTGCAGGTGCTGCCCCAGCCGGTCCAAGGCCCTGACGTACGCCTCGTAGGCAGGGCGGAGCCCGGCCGGGTTCTCAGGCCACATGTTTGGCCTGTAGAGAGGTGCAGCCGCCTCGGTGCGGCAAGAGGGATGGTCGGGCATCTCGATCGGCCCCAACGACAAAGACTCCTTCAGGTCGGGCGGCGTTTCCACACCGATTGTCGCCGAGAGCTGTTCCGTGCCGACCGGCTCGTAACCCCGGCTACCCTTTTGATCCTTCCGCTGCCTGATGGCGAGCTTCTGCTCGAGCGGCAGGTCGAAGAACGCGCGCGATTCGCGACGCACGCCTTCGACCAGCGCCGGGTCCACCCCGTGCCCGGAGACCAGGAAGAAACCGATTCGCTCGCAGGCACGGCTGATCTCGTCCGCGACGCGCCTCTTGTCAGTGCGGCTGCCCGCGAAATAGGGGCCGAGGTCGATCAGGGGAATTTCCGAGAGGGGGTTGACCGGCATAGGAGTTCCTCGCGCCGCGTTTCACGCCTTCCACCGCGCTATCCGTCGCGTCCCAACTGCCGAGGTGCAATCCGCAGGCCGCGCGGCGCGCCATAGCA
>JAPOPO010000226.1 GCA_026712885.1 Rhodospirillales bacterium
CGAGCGGCTGACCGCGCTCGCCGGCAACAAGAGCGTCTACACCGGCGTGCGCGGCCGGGGCATGATGCTGGGGCTGGAGTGCGTCGTGCCCAACATGGAGCTTCTCGGCGCGCTGCGCGAGAACAAGGTGCTGGCGCTGCCGGCGGACAGCAACGTGCTTCGCATGCTGCCCGCGCTCAACATCGGCGAGGCCGAGATCGACGAGGCCTGCGACGCGCTGGAGCGGGCCTTGGCTCAGGTAGGGTCGTGACCGAGCCCCGCCACTTCCTCGATTTCGACGGGATCGACGCCGCCACGCTGCGCGAGACCATCGACCAGGCGCGGACGCTCAAGGGGCGGAACGGCGCAGCCGCGCTTGCCGGCAAGACCCTGGCCGCGATCTTCGAAAGCCCGTCGACGCGCACTCGGGTCTCGTTCGAGGTCGCCATGGACGAGCTCGGCGGCAAGACCATCACCATGACGGCGGCCGACATGCAGCTCGGGCGCGGCGAGACCATCGAGGACACCGCTCGGGTGCTCTCGCGCTATGTCGATGCGATCGCGCTGCGCACCCGCTCCCACGAGACGCTGCTGGCGCTCGCGGCGGGCGCGAGCGTGCCCGTGATCAACGCGCTCTCCGACCGCAGCCACCCCTGCCAGCTGGTGGCCGACGTGATGACCTACGAGGAGCACCGGGGCCCCATCGCAGGGCGCACGGTCGCCTGGCTGGGCGACGGCAACAACATGGCTGCGACATGGGTGCAGACCGCCGCGCTCTGCGGCTTCAGCCTGCGCGTCGCCTGCCCGGCCGCGTATCCGCCACCGCCCGGAATCGTCGCCTGGGCCAAGGAGCGGGGCGCCGACATCGAGGTGGGTACCGATGTAGCCGGCGCGGTGACCGGCGCCGACTGCGTGGTGACCGACACCTGGGTGTCGCTGCACGACGACCCCGCGCGCAAGGGCAACGTGTCGTTCGAGCCCTTCCGGGTCGACGAGGCGGTGATGGCGATGGCCGCGCCTGACGCGATCTTCATGCACTGCCTGCCGGCGAAGCGCGGATGCGAGGTGACCGACGCGGTGCTCGACGGCCCGCAGTCTGTGGTGTTCGACGAGGCGGCCAACCGCGTGCCCGCGCAGAAGGCGATCCTGCTCTGGTGCCTCGAGGGCGGCTGAGCCCTTCTCGTCCCGCTGCCTCTGCCCTTCATCTACCGGAGCGTGCTGACGGTTTTTGAATCATGTGGTTGACACTCTTGCGTACTTGTCACATTATCACAAATCAATAAGATTACATCGTCGCGTTCGGGGAATGGTGCCGTGCCGACAATCCGCATTTCTGACGAATCGATGCAGCGACTGAAGGCGTGGGCGGAGCCGCTCGTGGACTCGGCGGACTCGGCCCTTGCAAAGGCGCTGGATGCCGCCGAACGCTATCGTGAGACTCACGCCCCAACGGCACCGGGCCCCGTCCCACGGAGCGGCGATCATGCTCCGGAGCTACCGGAGGAGACGGTTAGAGAGCCCCTCATGGACGTCATCTATGAGCGAGGTGGGCGCGCGAGCGGGCGCGATCTTTATCCGGCCCTGAGAGAGCGCATGAAACGCTACATGACGCCCGGCGAATTCGACCGAGTCAGCTCGGGCGACGACAAATGGAGAAGTACCGTGAAGTCGGCACGCGAAGACCTGGTTCAAGAGGGATATCTCCGCGATGATTCGCCACGCGGGGTCTGGGCTCTGTCCGACGCAGGCGTCGCATTGGTCGAGAGCCGTCGCGTGGCGTCCACGGGGAGCTTCGTCGACCACCTCCTCGCGTTTCCGGACGTGGGCGAAGATTCCGACTTCGATCAGCCGCGCTCGGGCCCGCGGCCGGTGGACCTGTGAGCTATCTCATCGACACCAATGTGGTGTCTGAGCTGCGCAAACGGGAGCGCGCGAATCAAGGAGTCGTGACTTGGTTCCGGTCACGGGAGCCGGAGGAGCTCTACCTGAGCGTGCTGGTGATCGGCGAGCTGCGGCGCGGCGCGGCGCGCGTCCGCCGACGCGACCCGGCGTTCGGCATGGTGCTCGACAGGTGGGTGGCAGAAATCGGCGAGCGGTTCAGCGACCGTATACTCCCTGTCGATCACGCCATCGCCGAGCGCTGGGGGGAAGTCAGCGCGCATCCGACGTTGCCGGATGTGGACTCCCTCCTCGCCGCGACGGCGCTCGTCCAC
>JAPOPO010000442.1 GCA_026712885.1 Rhodospirillales bacterium
AGGCGCTCGCCGGGCAGGAGGCGAACTTCACCGAAACCTTCGTCACCGCGGCCTCGCCTGGCTGCGTGCTGACCATCATGCACAACGCCCACTACCCGTCGGACCGCGACTACCTCTTTGCGCTGGCGCGGGAGCTGAAGACGGAATACGAGTTCATCGTCTCGCGCGGCCACCTGCTGCAAATCGACGCGCCTGACCTCGCGATGGAGCGCTATCTCTACTTCCGCGATGCGTCGGATGCGGCCTTCCTCGCCAGCGTCGAGACCCACATCGAGGCGCTCAACGTGGCTCTCGCCGACGTGCCGCGCGAGCGGGCGCGCCTGCACGTCTGCTGGGGCACGTGGGACGGGCCGCATGCCGACGACACGCCGCTCGAGCCCCTCCTGCCCCGCCTCTACGAGGCCAAGGTGGGCGCGCTCAACATCCCCTTCGCCAACCCCGGCCATCAGCACGAGTACGAGACGGTGCGCAGGAACCCGCCGCCCGACTCGATGGTGCTGATCCCCGGCGTGATCGACAACATGACCAAGCATCTGGAGCACCCTGAGGTGGTTGCCGAGCGCATTCAGCGTGCGGCGGACGCGGTGGGGGATCGTGAACGCGTGATCGCGGGCGTGGACTGCGGCTTCGCCGTCTTCACCGACAACGCGATGATGACCGAAGACATCTGCTGGGCGAAGTTCCGCGCGCTCCGCGCCGGTGCGGACCTAGCCAGCAGCCGACTCTGGAGTTAGCGCGCTGACCGGACAATCACGGTGGCCGGAGCGCTCTCCTTAGAGCCTCTTCGTGGCCGAGTCCGAGGATCCAGGCCTCCTCGGTCTCGATGACCCGGCGCTCTTCGGCGGTATGGCAGGGAGCGCCGGCGAAGAGCGGCGCAAGCTTGCCGCTCGCATCCAGCCTGGCGAAGGCCTCCGCGTTTACGCGCACCTGGGCGCTGTCGAGGATTTCGTCGTCACGCCTGAGTGCGCGAACTTGGTCTCGCAGCAGCGAAGGATAGACCTCGGCGATCACCGCTGGCGCATCGGGTGTTACCAAGCGCGCGAAGGGCCAGATAGCCGCGCGGCCCGCAATGCGCGGGTCCTCCACCAAGCGCTTGAGCGCGGGCAGGCCCAAGAGCATCTGTGAGCCGACGGAGCCGGCATAAGCCAGTTGCCAGACCGTCTTGGCGCCCGAGGCGCGGACATCACAGATGCGGCGCTCCGGCGGATGGCGGTTCTGGCAAGTGCGTGTCGTCGCCCGAACCGGAATCGCAGGGTAGTTCCAGGATGAAGGGCGGCCCCAAAACGGTCCGAGGCCCGGATACGCGTCGTTGATCGCTGCCGCCACGTCGTAGCGATTGTTGTCGTTGTCGGGCGCGTCCTCGATTTGCGCCGCGAGCCAGTCCCAGAGGGCCAAGCCGGATGCCTTGCCCGTCAGGTGCTTTGCAACCCCCGTCGGATAGCCGAAGGGAAAATCGACGCCCACCAGGACCCGCCGGCTCGCGTCCAGCTCGAGGGCGATCAAGCGAGCCAGGCTCTCAAGCGCCTCGTGGCGGGTGCGGACGTATTCCGGCTCCTCCACCTCGATACCATCGGCAACACGAGCAACGGCCCACCAAATCGCGTCCCTGCTCTTCCGCTTGGGACTGGGCTTCGACCGCGCCGACCAGTCGACGACGACGTGGGTGTGGAAGAGAGGCATTGCGGCCTCCGTCGCGATTTCTGCCCGCCACAGCGTGACAGCGGCGCGGCGGTCCGTCACCCTTGGCCCCGTTGTCTGCCGGATACGCGGGAGCGACCCATGCGCACACGCCGCGGCCTGAGAGAGTTCGCGCGCGCCATACCGGTCGCCACAGCGTTCATCGTCTTGCTGAGCGCAGCGGCCGCCGCCGCCCCGCTTTCGCTCATCCTCGTTCACGTGAACGACTGGGACCAGATGGCGGGGACCCGTGGCGCGGGCGGCGCGGCGAAGATTGCGACCGTGGTTGCCGAAGAGCGCGCGCGGGCGGAGGCTGAAGGCGGCCTGGCGGTGGTCACCTTCGGCGGTGACATGATTTCGCCCTCCGTCCTTTCCGGGATCGACAAGGGCGCGCACATGATCGATCTCGCCAACGCCATCGGCTTCGACGTGGCAGTGCTCGGCAACCACGAGTTCGATTTCGGACCGGAGGTGCTGCAGGAGCGCCTCGCGGAATCCGAAACGATCTGGCTCGCGAGCAATGTGAGGATCGCGGGCGGTGCCTTCCCCGGTACCGAGGCCACGACGATGCTGGCGAGGGATGGCTACCGCATCGGCTTTCTCGGTCTCGTCACGACCGAGACCCCCGCGATTTCGAGCCCCGGTCCCGATGTCGCCTTCGCGCCCGTGGTGCAGACAGGCGCCACACTGGCCGAAAGGTTGAGGGCAGAAGGCGCCGACATTGTCGTCGCGCTCACCCATCAGGGGCTCGGCGCCGACCTGGAGCTGCTGCGCGCGGTCAGGGCGATCGACGCCGTGCTCGGCGGCCACGATCATCTGTTGATCGCCCACCATGATGGCCGACACGCGGTGATGAAGGCGGGCTCGCAAGGTCGTCATGTCGGTGTGCTGACCCTTACGATTGACCGCATCGAGGGTCGCGGCGGCGCTCCCAAGGTAGTCTGGACGCCCAGCTTCCGGCTCCGCTCGACTGCGGCCACCGAAGGCGATGCCAAACTTGCAGCCAAGGTTCGCGACTATCAAGCAAGCCTCGACGAGACCCTGGACGTCGTGATCGGAAAGACCGGGGTGGAACTCAGCACCCGCGGGTTCCAGCACGGATCGGCCGAGACCGCGTTCGGCAATCTGCTGGCCGACGCCATGCGGCAAGCGACGGGCGCCGACATCGCGCTCACCAACGGCGGCGGCATTCGCGGCGACACGGACTATCCGCCCGGCACCCGGCTCACCCGCAAGATGGTGCTGACCGAGATTCCCTTCGGCAACAAGACCGTGGTGCTCCGCCTCACCGGCGCCCAGGTGAGGGAGGCACTGGAGAACGGCGTGGGCCGGGCCGAGAACCCCTCCGGCCGGTTTCCGCAGGTCTCGGGCCTCGCCTTCACCTTCGATGCGCGCAGGCCGGGGGGCGAACGCGTGACGAGCGTCACGGTGGGCGGCGCGCCCCTGGAGGACGGCAGGTCCTACACGCTTGCGACCAACGAATTCCTCGCGCGCGGCGGCGACGAGTATCGCGTGTTCAGGGCCGGGGAGGTGCTGGTCGATTCCGCGTCCGGTGAGCTCATGGCCGGCCATCTCATCGACCACATCATCGCGGCCGGCACGGTTGCGCCCGCAATCGAGGGGCGGATCACCCGCGAGGACTGACGAGTTCGCGACTGTTATAGAGGATTGCGGACCGATGGGTTCCGCACCACGGTCGTGTCACCCCAACGCCCCGAACGACATCCCTCCTATGAGGAGCACGCGACGATGACACGTCTCATATTCATGCCCCGCACAGTACGCGTTCTGATCGCCGGCCTCGTCACCGCCCTGCTGCTGGCGGCGACCGCGCCGGCAGACGCGCATGCCATCCGGGACGAGACACCGCGCATCGCCGTGGTCTCCGCCTTCGCGCCGGAGCTGGCGATCCTTCAAGGGGAGCTGGAAGGCGCGTCGACGCAGTCGGTCAACGGTGTCGCCTTCACCACCGGCACCCTGGAGGGGCGGGACGTAGTGCTCTTCCTGAGCGGGATCAGCGTGGTCAACGCGGCCATGACGGTGCAGCTTGCGCTGGACCATTACGCCATCGAGCGCATCGTGTTCTCGGGGATCGCGGGCGGCGTGGATCCCCGCCTCAACATCGGCGATGTCGTGATCGCGGACCGCTGGGGGCAATACCTGGAAATGCTGTTCGCCCGCGAGGTCGACGGCGGCTGGATGACGATGCCGTTCTTCGAGTACCCCTACGCGAACTTCGGCATGATGTTTCCGCGCTCGGTCACCGTGCTTCGTGCTGGTGCCGAAGCACCCGAAACCCGGTTCTGGTTTTCCGTGGATGAGGCGCTGCTCGCCAGCGCCGGCAGCGCGGCGAACGATGTGACACTCGCCCGCTGCACGGCGGAGGACAGGTGCCTCGAGAAGGTGCCCAAGATCGTTGTCGGCGGCTCAGGCGTCTCGGGCGGCGCCTTCATCGACAATGCGGCCTTCCGCACCTGGGCCTTCGAGACCTTCGGCGCGCGGGTGCTGGACATGGAGAGCGCTGCCGTGGCCCACGTGGCCCATGCCAACGACGTGCCCATTCTCGCCGTTCGCAGCCTCGCGGATCTGGCGGGCGGCGGCGAAGGCGCGAACCAGATGGAGGTCTTCCTGGGTCTCGCGGCGGGCAACGCGGCGGCGGTGGTCAAGGCGCTGCTCAGGGCGATGCCGGGCGAGAACTGACCGCGCCGGTGCTTGCGCAGCCTCCTCGCCCGTTCAGGTGACGAAGGGGATGAGCACCATGACGCCGAGGGTGAGGATGGCCAGCCCGATCGCGGCCGCCGCGCCATAGCGGTGCTCGAGGATTCGCCGGGCCCTGGGTCCCAGATACCAGAGTATCGCCGCCTCGATGTAGAAGCGCATGCCTCTGGCGATGAGCGACGCCGCGATGAAGGCGCCAACGTTGAGGTGCGCAGCGCCGCTCGCGACGGCGACCAGCTTGTACGGCAGCGGCGTCAGCGCACCGGCGGCGACGAACCAGGCGCCCCACTTGTCCCTGTACTCGTAGAACGTCTCGAGGTCGCCGGCGTGGCCCGAGATGGCCAGTAGAGGCTCGCCCAGCCAGTCGTAGAGAAAGTAGCCGATCAGGTAGCCGGTCAGACCGCCGCCGACTGATGACACCGTGGCGATGCCGGCGAAGAGCCACGCTTTGGCACGCTTCGCCAGCACCATGGGGATGAGCAACAAGTCCGGAGGCACGGGCAAGAACAGGCTCTGCAAGTAGCAGAGGCCCGCCAGTACCCAGACTGCGCGGCGCGTGCCGGCGCTCTCGATCGCCCAGTCGTATAGGCGTCGGACGAGATGGCGCTGCCCTCGCGCCGCAGGCGTGGCGCTGTCGTCGGTCATGTCGGATACGTGTGAACGGCCCCGGAGCTGCGGCCCACGCGGATGGTGGGAGCCGGAGTCTACCCCCTAAAGAGCTTGCGGTCTTTGCGCTTGTTCCAGGCCACCGCCAGCGGCAGGAACCAGGGGCGGCCGGTGTAGAACGGCCAGGTCGGGAAGGGCCGGCCGTCGAAGGGGCTCGCGGCCTCGGGGTCGCCCAGCACGCGGAGCGCGGTCTTGTGGCCGAGATAGGTGCCCATGGGCACGCCGGAGCCGCACCAGCCCATGGCGTACTCGACGCCGTCGTGACTCCCGGTGTGCGGCATCATGTCGAAGGTGAAGGCGGTCTTGCCGGTCCAGCAATGGCTGATCTTCACGCCTTCCAGCGACGGGACGATTTGCACCATGGCATCGTACAAGTAACGGGCCTTCTGCGCGAGGTCGGCGGGGGGGTCGGGGGTGAGGCCGCCCGAGAGGATGCGGCGGCGTGCCCTTGGCCGGAGAATGAAAGGGGGCCCAGGGCGCGGGGCGGAAAGCCGATGGTCGAGCACCGCAACTCACCCTGCTGGATCCGGCCCAACGAGGACGGCACGCGCATTCTCTTCGGCGGGCTCAGCGCCGAGCCCCCCGCCGACCTCGCGCAGAAGGCCCGTTACTTGTACGATGCCATGGTGCAAATCGTCCCGTCGCTGGAAGGCGTGAAGA
>JAPOPO010000186.1 GCA_026712885.1 Rhodospirillales bacterium
ATCTTGACCGGGGGGACGCGCAGCCCCTCGTGGAAGATCTCCGTGGCCTCGCTGGCGAAGCCGCCCGGCACCATGCCGCTGACCTCGGCGACATGGCCGATCGCCGCCGCCTAGCCCATCAACTCGCCATCGACGTAGATGGGCGTGAAGAAGGTGTGCTCCGGCGTGTGCAGCCCGCCCCGGTAGGGGTCGTTGTGCAGGATGACGTCGCCCTCGTGCACGGGCTGGTCCGCCATCTCGCGGATGCAGGTCTTGATCAGGAGCGACATGCCGCCGATCTGCGCCGGGCAGTAATCGGCGACCGCGATCATGTCGCCGTTGGCGTCGGCGATGGCACAGCTGAAGTCGAGCGATTCGTTGAAGATCGTTGAATAGGACGTCTTCATCATGGTGATGCCCATCTCGCGGCAGATGGAGAGCATCGTCGATTCGACGATGTTCATCGTGACGACGTCCATGGCTCCCTCCTCAGTCCCGCACCCATTCTAGCGGGTGGGCACGGTGGCACCCAAGGACCGGCGTTGCCCGCCTCGCCTCGCCCGGCCTATAGAGGACCATGGAGGACACGATGAACGACCGCCGCCTGGGCGCCGACGAGGTGGCCCGGTTCCACAGCGACGGTTATCTGCTCAAGCCCGCACTGTTCGATGCCGAGGAGGTCGCGCTGATGCGCCAGGCGCTCGCGAGCGACGCCGGCATCGGCGACCAGCGCAACACCATGGCGATGTACGACGCAGACGGCAGCGTCACCACCACGGTTCTGTGGACTGACCCGGGCGACGACCTGTTCGGCGCCATCGCCCGCTGCGAGCGGGTGGTGGAGGGCGCCGAGCGGCTGCTGGGCGGCGAGGTCTATCACTACCATTCCAAGCTGACTCTGAAGGCGCCCGAGACCGGCGGCGCCTGGAACTGGCACCAGGACTACGGCTACTGGTACTTCAACGGCAATCTGTTCCCCGACATGCTCAGCGTCTTCATCGCCATCGACCCGGCGACGCAGGAGAACGGCTGCCTTCAGGTCCTCCGGGGCTCGGCCCGCATGGGCCGGCTCGACCACGAGCTGGTGGGGGGCCAACTCACGGCCGCGCCGGAGCGGGTCGAGCACGCAATCAAGCGGCTGGATGTGGTCTCCTGCGAGATGGCGGCGGGCGACGCGCTCTTCCTGCACTGCAACACGCTGCACGGCTCGTCCCAGAACATCTCCAAGCGCAGCCGCAACGTGCTGCTCTGCTGCTACAACGCCGCCCGCAACGACCCTTACAAGGACCATCACATGCCGCGCTACACGCCGTTGCAGAAGCTGCCCGACAGCGCGGTCAAGGAGCGCCGCGGTATCCATGCCGGCGCCGCCCGGCGCTTCATGCGCCCCGAAGATCACCCGGACGATCAGGCCTCGCTCACGACGCCCGACGCATCCTGAGGGGCCCACGCTCGCACGTGCCCCCAAGGATAGGTGCACGCACTAGGTGTTGCCCGCCCCTTGGGCATCGGCGTATACAGGGTCCGCCACAGGCCGCGCGCGAGGGGTGGCATGCCAGACCAGCGAATTGCCATCGCCTCCGACCATGCGGGCGTCGGCCTCAAGGCGGTGCTGCGCGCGGAGCTCGAGGCGACCGGACGCGAAGTCGTCGACCTGGGGCCCGAGGGCGACGGGCCGGTCGACTATCCCGACTATGCGCAGGCGCTGGCGCGGGCGATCGAGAGCGGGCGCGCCGACCGGGGCGTCCTGGTCTGCGGGAGCGGTATCGGCATGAGCATCGCAGTCAACCGCAGCCGCGCCGTGCGCGGCGCTCTCTGCCACGATGCAGACGAGGCGCGGCTCGCGCGCGCCCATAACGACGCCAACGTCCTCGCCCTGGGCGCGCGGCGCGTGTCGGAGGAGACCGCGCGCAGTTGCCTGCAGGCGTTCCTGGACACCGAATTCGAGGGCGGCCGCCACCGGGCGCGTGTCGCCAAGCTCTCCTGACCGACAGAGAAAGGGAAACGATCTTGGCTGCTTCCACGCGCCCCGAGAGCGGGGCCGGGACTCCGTTCTTCACCAGCTCCCTGCAGGAGGCCGACGCGGCGGTGTACGCGGCGGTGTCCGGCGAG
>JAPOPO010000219.1 GCA_026712885.1 Rhodospirillales bacterium
TGAGCGGGAACGAGGTCTCGGGCTCACCGTAGTTCTCCCGATAGCGGTCGAAGAACTCGTTGACCTCCGGCCGGGGATCGTCGCCCCAGATCGAGCCGAAGGACGACGCGTAGTGATCGCTCAAGCCGGGGACCGCCTCGGCCCAATAGTCGCCGTCCATCGAATCGCCGCCGCCGATGGGCACGTCGATGCCGGCCGCTCGGATCTGCCTGATCGCGCTCACCGCGCCGCCGCCGTAGGAGCAGAGGTAGAGGAATTCAGGCTCGCCGCGCTCCGCAGCCAGCTCCTTGTAGCGGGTGATCTGAGAGGCGATGGAGGCGTCTTCCTGCATGTAGCTGTCGACGCCGATCACCGTCCCGCCATAGTCCTTCCACTGCTCCAGGAAGCCGTGGCAGATGCTCTTGTCGTACTCGATTGAAGCATCGAGCAGCAGGTAAGCATTGCGCCAGCCCCTGTCCACATAGGCGTACTTGGCCATGCCCGCGCCCTCGCCCTGGCCGTAGGTATTGAGCGTGAACGCGTAAGGCCCGATGCCCTGGACGCCCATCTTGGCGTCGGACGCGCAGGACGAGATCGAGATCATGTTGTTGCTGTTGGCGACCGTGGCCGCGGGCGCCCCCATGTCGTAGTCGCAGGAGACGACCATGAATTGGGCCCCCTGTGCCACCACGTCTGCGCCGGCCTTGGCGCCCTGCACCGTGTCGGTCTTGGTGTCGGAAGTGACCGCCCGGATCTGCTTGCCGAGGATGCCGCCTGCGGCGTTGAACTCCTCGATCGCCATCAGCGAGCCCTGGTAGGGCGGGCCATCGTACTGGTTCATCCAGCCGCTGAACGCGATGGCGAAGCCGATCACCACCTCGTGGTCGTCAGCCTTGGCCTGCTGTTGATGGGCCAACGGCGCAGCAACCAGCGCGCCAAGCGCCAGAAGAGCAAAGAATCTCCCTAGCATCATTCTATTCCTCCCGTCTTGCCCGGGCACCGCGAGTTCTTGGCTTCTTTCGTCGATTGCCGGGGCGTTCCACTATAGGCGCACCGCCGATGACCGTCTATGAGCCGGGCGGGGCGCGGTGAACACATGGCGTTTCCGATATCGCTAGCGCACGTGTTGATCCGCGCGGCGCTTCGATCAGGAGGGACCGTGACGACTCCGCAGACGTGGCTATGGATTTGCAAACTCACCATGCGAAGCCATTGTAACAAGCATTCCGAATATCTCAATTTGAGGGATGCAAGTAACAATTTGATCGATATGTCGGCCGCCGACAGCCACGCCGTCCGCCGTCGTCGGCGGATTGGACCTTCCGCCTCGTTGCGCGCCGAACTGCGACGCGCCTAGGCTTCCATACCGAGCAGAACGAGGGAGGCTGCGGTGAGGCTCAACGGACGCACGGCGTTGGTGACGGGAGCCGGCTCAGGGATCGGCCGTGCCGTTGCACTGCGCTTCTCCGATGAGGGCGCGCGCGTCGCGCTGCTCGACACGGCGGACGAAACGGTGCTGGAATCGCTCGTCGAGGAGATCGGCAGTGCCGGCTGCAATGCCGTCGCCTTGGTGGCCGACGTGAGCGATGCAACGGCGGTGAATGCAGCCGTAGCCCGAGCGACACAAGAAGTCGGGCCGATCGACATCGCGGTCAACGCCGCCGGCATCTGGTACGCGAACCCGGCGACAGAGAGCGATCCCGCCGCCTTCGACCGCATCATCGACGTCAACCTGAAGGGCACTTACTACGTCTGTCAGGCCGTGGTGCCGGGCATGATCGCAGCCGGCCTCGGCCACATCGTCAACATCGCCTCGGTGGCGGGCGTCATCGGGCTCGCGCAGTCTTCGGCCTACGCGGCGAGCAAGGGAGGCGTGATCCTGCTCACCCGCTCGCTCGGCACTGAGCTCGCCGGCTACGGGATCCACGTCAACGCGATCGCGCCGGGCAACGTGCGCACGCCGATGAATGCCTGGATGCGCGAACCGGAGAACGAGGAGGTGGTCCGGCGCTTCGAGCAGCTCAACCCGAGCGGCCGTGCCTTCGCCGAGCCCGAGGACATGGTCAACACCGCGCTCTTCCTCTGCACCGCCGATTCAGCCGCGTTCTACGGCGCCGTTCTGGTCGCGGACGAGGGTCTCAGCGCGAGCCTGCCGCCGCTTTGAGAAACCGCCCGCCGGGTCTGCCTTCCGCCTCCCTGAGTGCTTGGCCGCCTTGGCCATTTGTGTATAGTGCGCGCCAATTCGATAGGGGTCGCGATGCAGCTTCGAGAGGCGCTCACCTTCGACGACGTGACCCTGATCCCTGCGGCCTCGACGGTGCTGCCGACCGAGACGGCGGTTGGCACCAAGGTCACCAACGAGATCAGCCTCGGTATTCCGCTGCTGTCGGCCGCCATGGACACGGTGACCGAGGGCCGGCTCGCCATTGCCATGGCCCAGGCCGGCGGCCTCGGCATCATTCACAAGAATATGTCGCCCGAGGCCCAGGCGCAGGAAGTGCGCCGGGTCAAGAAGTTCGAAGCCGGGATGGTGGTCAACCCGCTGACCATCACGCCCGATCGCCCGGTTCGTGAGGCGCTGCGCCTCAAGGATGAGCACGGAATCTCCGGTATCCCCGTGGTTGAGGAGGGGAGCGGCCGGCTGGTCGGCATCCTCACCAACCGCGACGTGCGCTTCGAGACCAACCCGAACCGGCCGGTGCGTGAGATCATGACCGCGGAGAGCCTGATCACGGTGCGCGAGGACGTGGACCGCGAAGAGGCAAAACGGTTGCTGCACCGCCACCGGATCGAGAAGCTGGTGGTGGTGGATGACGCCTATCGCTGCGTCGGCCTCGTCACGGTCAAGGATATCGAGCGGGCCCAGGCCTTTCCCCACGCCTGCAAGGACACGCATGGCAGGCTGCGCGCCGGGGCCGCGACCGGGGTCGGCGCGGACGGGCTGGCGCGGGCCGAGGCATTGCTCGACGCCGAATGCGATCTCATCGTCGTCGATACGGCGCACGGACACGGCGAGGCGGTGGCGCGTGCCGTGAAGGACATCAAGACCCTCAGCAACTATGCCCAGGTGGTGGCCGGCAACGTCGCCACGGCGGAGGGCGCGCGGGCGTTGATCGACGCCGGCGCCGATGCGATCAAGGTGGGCATCGGGCCGGGCTCCATCTGCACCACGCGCGTCATAGCAGGCGTGGGCGTGCCCCAGCTCACGGCGATCATCGACGCGGTCGAGGTGGCGCGCGAGAGCGGCGTCACCGTGATCGCCGACGGCGGCATCAAGTTCTCGGGCGATCTCGCCAAGGCGATCGCCGCCGGCGCCGACTGCGCGATGATCGGCTCGCTCTTCGCCGGCACCGAGGAAAGCCCCGGCGACGTGTTTCTCTACCAGGGCCGCTCATACAAGTCATACCGCGGCATGGGCTCGCTCGGCGCCATGGCGCGCGGCTCGGCCGACCGCTACTTCCAGGCGGAGATCAGCGACCGGCTCAAGCTGGTGCCGGAGGGGATCGAGGGGCGGGTTCCGTTCAAGGGTCCAGTGGGCCAGGTGATCCACCAGCTTGTCGGCGGATTACGCGCGGCCATGGGCTATACCGGCTGCGCCACCCTCGCCGAGATGCAGCGCAACTGCCAGTTCGCGCGGGTCTCGGCGGCGGGCCTGCGCGAGAGCCACATCCACGATGTCGGGGTGATGCGCGAGCCGCCGAACTATCAGCCGCCGCACTAGCGCCGGCGGCATGGTCGGACCCGGCGAAGCCGTCGACCCAACTCAGCTTCGGAGGTGCGACATGACGACACGCGCAAGAGTCTTCGCCGCCATCCTGTTGCTTGGCGGCGCCTTGGCCATGCTTCCCGCGTCGGACGCCACGGCTGCGGGGAGCTCCAGCAGCACGAGCAACGCGACGTCGCAGGCCGACCAGCGCAATATCGAGCGCGGCAAGCAGGCGATCGAGGCCGGCGACTGGGAGCGCGCCGCGGCATTTCTCGAGCGCGCGGCCGAGTCCAATCCGCGCAACGCGGACGTCTTCAACCTGCTCGCCTACAGCTATCGCCATCTCGACCGGCTCGACGACGCTTTCGAGAATTATGGGCGGGCGCTCGACCTCGACCCCAAGCATTTGGGCGCCCACGAATACATCGGCGAGGCCTATCTGATGGTCGGCGATCCGGCCGCGGCCGAGGAGCATCTCGCGACTTTGCGGGAAATCTGCGCCTCCTGCGAAGAGACGGAAGAGCTGGCGGAGGCCATCGCTCAATTCAAGGAAGGCGACGGGGCGCAGTAGGTTGGGCGGGAGCCCCGCGCGGCAGCGAATAGTGGGCGCTTGACGGGCGCAGGCGCGCTTTCGAGAATGTCCCGTCAGCAAGATTTCGCCTGACCCGCGAGGGGAGACGATGAGCACGCCGCCCCTGGTCGAGATGCGCAATATCTACAAGAGCTTCGGCGGCACCCATGCGGTCGAGGATGTCTCGGTCTCGGTCGCGGGCGGGGAGGTCCTCGGCGTCGTCGGCCACAACGGCGCGGGCAAGTCTACGCTCATCAAGATTCTCGCCGGCGCCTACCGCATGGATAGTGGCGAGATCTACATTCGGGGCGAGAGGGTCACCATCCACAACCCCCGCGATGCCAGGAACCTCGGCATCGAGACCCTCTATCAGGATCTGGCGCTCGCCGATCACCTGGACGCGGTGGCCAATTTGTTTCTCGGCCGCGAGATCATGACCCGCTGGGCGACCCTCGACGGCAACGCCATGGAGCGCGCGACCCGCGAGGTCATCGCCCGCATCAACCCCAACTTCGTCAACCTGCGGGAGCCGGTGCAGCGGCTTTCCGGCGGCCAGCGCCAGTCCGTGGCCATCGCCCGCGCACTCTATTTCGACACCAAGGTCCTGATCATGGACGAGCCGACCGCGGCGCTCGGGCACCGCGAGACCGCGGTCTTCAAGGACCTCGTACTCCGGCTCAAGTCGGAGGGGATCGGCATGGTCTTGATCTCCCACGACATCCACGACGTCTTCGACCTCTCGGATCGAATCACGGTGATGACGAACGGCCGCCAGATCGGCACCCATCGCACAGCCGAGGTCACCAAGGACCAGGTGCTGAGCATGATCATCCTCGGCAAGCAGCCCGGCGAGGAGACCGCCGAGGACATCGCGACGCTGCA
>JAPOPO010000335.1 GCA_026712885.1 Rhodospirillales bacterium
ACCTCACCGTCTACGGCTTCAGCCCGCAACTGGTGGTGACCCACGAGGAGCGCGACAGCAACGCCCAGCTCATCAGCTACGACCGCACCCACGGCGAGCTGCGCTTCGTGCGCCAGTTCTGATCCGGCGGGGCGCCCCGCGCGCGCCCACGGCGGCGAGCCCGCGGCCATCTCGGTGAACGCCGATCCTCCGCCCGCCGCGCTCCGCTCCCTTGCGCCGCGCAGGCCCGGCGACGGTACATCCATCGGGCGAGGATCGCGGGACTCGAGAGCCACCGGCGATCCTCTGGCGCAGCCGGAGTCCCGCGCCGCGGTGCCGGCGGCGTCACGGAGCGACCCCTGCGTGCGCCACACCCGGGCCCGTGCGCCCGCACCTGGCGTGCCCGATGTCCATGAACGACCTGGATCATGCGGTGCGCCGCCTCGACGAAGCCGCCTCGAAGCGGGGCCGGAAGCCCCGGGGAGGGGGGGGTGTGTCGCGATCCCCGAATGCTCATTCGGTGGTTTGTCGCGAACGAAGGGCTCCCCCCCGACGTCGACGAGCGGCGAATCGGCCTGCGCGCGGATCGCTGCCGTGCTCTGGATCGACGGCCTGGACGTGCGCGGCGTCGAGAGAGTCTGGAACGGACGGCCCGACGGGAAGGCGCCACGCAAGAGCAGCCCGCGCGACTATGGCGGGCAGTGCGCGGACTGCGGCGGGGGCGTGACCAGGACCCGCGCCCGCGAATGCCGGGGGTTGGGGATCACGGTGCGCTGCCCCGAGTGCGAGCTGGAGTTCTTCCCGTAGGGCGCGCAATTGGCGATAGGGACGCGCCGCACCCGTGTGGAACAGTCGGAACCCCAATCCGAACGAGGAGCAGACCGATGGAACGATTGCTGCGGCGTCGCGAAGTCCAGAACCTGACCACCCTGTCGAAGACGACCCTGTACGCGAAGATGAAGACCGGCGAGTTCCCGCGCCCGCTCAGTCTCGGAAAGCAGCCTGTCGCGTGGCGGGCCTCGGACGTCGAGGCGTGGATTCACGCGCAACCCGAGCGCGCCGCGGTGGCCTGACATCGCATCCGACCGCCGGCCCGTGGCGCCAAGCCCCTGACGAGGCGGTGATCGCGCGTGCAAGCGAGGCGCGGTAGACGCGGCTCCAACGGTTCAGTCTTTCCTGTCGGAGCCCGCCTGCCCGGCCTCCCGCTTCCGAAGGGCCTCCATCCTGCTCACCTCGCGCTCGATCGCGAAGATGATGAAATCGTGCTGGGAGAGCCCCCGCACGGCGGAGCAGGCGGCCATGCGCTCGACCAGGCGCGGCATCATGCGCATGTTGATGTTGACGTTCACGTCGCGCCCGCGTCCCGGGGTCAAGCGTCGATGGCTGGCCGCCCGAACTCATGGTCGCGCCACACCGACAACTCTTCGGTCGCGACACACTCGGTCTCGATGGCGCGGCGTATGAGCTCCGTCTGGGTGAACCCGTTCGCCGCCGCCGCCGCGTTGATGCGGGCCAACAAGGTCTGACCGAGCCGGATGTTGACCTGCATGCCGGTCCCGCTCGTTTCTCGTTCGTGCTTCGGCCGGGGGCGAGCATTCCATTCGGTCGCGAAACACTCGGCCTCGATGGCGCGGCGTATGAGCTCCGTCCGGGTGAACCCGATCGCCGCCGCCGCCGCGTCGATGCGGTCGGCCAGGGTCCGACTGAGCCAGAAGTTCACCGGCTCACCGCCGTCCCGCGCCTTCTTTGTCCCGCGGTTCGTCGACGCGGATCTCACGCCGGAACTGCCGGCACCTCGGCCATCGGCGCGCCATTGCGAATCCGCTTCGTCGTGCCGTAGAGCGCGAATCGCACCGCGTCCGACGCGGTGTGCCGACGCCCGGGGATGACGGTCTCCTGGTCCAGGTGCCGCCTGAGATAATCGAGTTCCGCAGCGTCCTCGATCGTGAGACGTATGTGCAGGTGCCGATTGTGGTCGCCGTCGTGTTTCATGATCACTCTCCGTCGCGCATACGGGCGGCGTTCATGTGTCGAGCCGAGTGTACCACCCGAACACGCCGAATCAACCGACGTGCCACGCGAGCAACATCGTGTTGATCTCGTCGTGCACATGTCGCGTGGCGAGCCTTCGGACATCGAGGCGTGGATTCACGCGCAACCCGAACGCGCCGCGGTGACCTGATATCGCACCCGACGGATGAACCCGTGTGGCGCGGCAATCGAACCGCACCGTTCGGCTCACCTGCCCTCAGCCGCTCGGCGCCCGCCCCGCGTCCCGCGCCTCCCGCGCCCGGCGCGCGAGCCGGGCCTCGATCTGGCTGATCTCGCGCTCGACCGCGTGGAGGATGAAGTCGTGCCGGGTGAGCCCTCGCGCGGCGCAACAGGCGTCCAGGCGCTCGGCCAGTCGCGGCGTCATGCGGAGGTTGACGTTGACGCTCATGCTGCGACCTCCGTGTCCGGGTGCCGCACGGCGACGGCCGACGTCCCGTACTCGTGCTCGCGCCACGCCGCCAGCTCTTCGGTGGAAGTGCATTCGGCCTCGATCGCGCGGCGCATCAGCTCGGCGCGGCTGAGCCCGATGGCCGCCGCCGCCGCGTCGATGCGGTCCGCCAACACCTGACTGAGCCGAATGTTGACATTCTCCACGTAATCCATGTGCGCCTTCCTCTGTGGCGCAATTGCCACAAATGCGGTGATGTACCGACGAAATTCTCCCGCAACCCTTGCACTGCGCGTCCCGGACGCTGAATCATCCGCCGCACTCGCCGATTCCGGGCGAGCATACAACATGAGTTCAATTGGGAGACAACGATGAGACACACGAGACAGCTCCTTGCCATCGTCGCGTCGGGAGCCCTGGCCCTGCCGATGACGACGGTGGTACAGGCCGGCGAAGCCACCCTCTACGGCAGCCTCCGCACCGGCGTGATCATGCACAATCCCGATGATGACGGGGATACCACGTGGGACATCGGCAGCCGCGGAGACTCGCTGTCGAGCCGCGCCGGCATCAAGGCTTCGCACGAGCTGGACGGGGGAATGACCGTCGGGGCCCGCATCGAGAAGAAGCTGGGCACTTGGGGCACCAGACTCCAGTACGCATCCGTCTCGGCCGACGGTTTCGGCACGCTGTCGGTTGGGCAGCAGTGGACCACCTTCTACAACGCGACAACCATCGACGGCGCCTACTTCTTCGGCGGCAACTCGGATGTCATCTTCCGCTCCAACGGAGTCCAGTATTCAAGCGATTTCGGTGGCCCGTTCAATTTCTCTGCCATGGTTGGAGACAACAACAGCGCCTCCGAGGAGAAGGTGGGTGACAACGCGACTGCCCAAGGCGACGGAATGGATGTCGTGCAGCTCTCGGGGACGCTCGGCGTCGGCGGCGTGAACCTCAGCGTGGGATGGATGGACAACGACGAGGTTGCCGAGGACATCGGTGTGCGAGCCTCCGGATCGTTTGGCCCCTTGGGCTACAAGATCGGCGGAGGGACAAGAGAGATGGAGGACGGCACCGATATCGATCGATTCGGAGCCTTCGCAAGCTACGCCGTCATGGAAGGTGGAACGCTCTATGCCGAGTACGAGGACATCGACTCGGACAACGACGCGGATGACAACGATCATCTCGTCCTGGGGTACGCACACAATCCGGCGCCCGGGTTCACGGTCATCGCCGAGTTCATGACACCCGATTCGGGCACGGACAAGGGCACCGTGGCGCTGAAGGTCGACTTCTGAACGCTTCAACCGAACCACCCACCACTGGAACAAACGACGGTTGACCGTCGAAAACTTGGGAGAAAGTCATGAGATCGAAGAAGTTCAATCCACTGGCGAGCATGGTCGCGGCTGTCGCGTTGACCATCGGCCTTGCCGCGTGCGGGGGGTCGAGCAACACACCGCCGGCGATGGTGGAAACACCGGAACCGGAGCCGACACCGTATGAGAAGGCGACGGAGGAAATTGCGGCGGCCACCACGGCGGCGGCGGCCCAGGCGGCTCTCGATGCGGTGAAGGGCGACGTGACCGGCGCACAGGCCGATGAGTTGCAGGCTGCGGTCGACGCCCGGATTGCGGCGCTGGAGACGATGGGTCGGGCGGCAGAGCAGAAAATGGCGCTCATGACGGCCGCCGGCAATATCGACACGTCCGATCTGATGACGGCGGCAGACATCGACGACGCGAACGAAGCCATCGCCGCGCTCAAGGCGGCACTGGCGGCGGCGACCGACGTGAGCGGTGCCGACAGGGCGATGTATCAGGGGCAGGTAACCGCCGCTGAGGCAGCCGTGGCGAGCGCACAGAGCACTCTCGACCACGCGGCCCAGACGATGGCGCTTTCGGATGCCGTTTCCGCCCTTCAAGCCATCGACCTTTCCGACCTGTCGGATCAGGCAAAGATCGACGCGGCCGAGGCCGCCATCGCCACGCTTCGGACGGCGCTGGGCGCCGCGACCGAGCTGAGCGATGGCGAGAAGACTGAAGCCACGACCGAGCTGGCGACGGCCAGTCGGACCGTGATGGCCGCACAGGGCAGCGTGGATACCGAGGGCCAGATGATGGTGCTTGCGGATGCCGTTGCCGCCCTTGATATGGTCGACCTCGACAACCTGATGACGCAGGCCGAGATCGACGCCGCCAACGAAGCCATCATCAAGCTTGATTTGGCGCTGGCTGCGGCGACCAATCTGACCGACGCCCAGAAGCTCAACGCAACCGTTGACGTAACGGTGGCCAAGCGGAAGGTGACGGATGCGGCGACGGTTCTCGCCGAAAATGTCGGCACACAGCGCGAGGCGCTGACGATGGCCGCGATGGCCCTTGGGGAACTCGACCTTGAAGACTTGTCTGATCAGGCAAAGATCGACGCGGCCCAAGCTGCCGTCGACAAGCTCGAGATGGCGTTGGAAGGGGCGACCCATCTGAGCGACGCCGCCAAGGCCATGTACCAGTCGCAGTTGGACACGGCCACGGAGACCGTGACAACGGCGCGGACCGGCATGGACCGCAGCGAGCGCATGATGGCGCAGCGCACGGCGATTACGAATGCCGTCACGGCGGCCACGGATGCCGTCGGCGCGGTGAGCGATACCGCCACCGACGAGCAGGTGGAGATGGCGGACGAGGCGATTGCCGAGCTTCAGAAGGCGATTGACGAGGCGGAGGCCCTTGCCGAAGACGACACCGGCGTTGCCGAAGCCCAGGGGACGCTGGCCGCGCTCACGACCGTTCTCGAATCCGCCAAGACGAACCGCACGGCCGCGATGGAAGCCGAGGCGCAGCGCATGGCCGAGGAGGAGGCCGAAGCGGAGAAAACGCGGAACGAGGCCAATGCCGTCACGGCCGCGAAGCTGTTTGCCGGCATCGCTCGTGCTGATGGCACTACTGTGACCACCGAGGCCACAGATCGGGCTGTTGGTATCCGCGCGGATAACACCAACAACAACGCCCTTAACCTCACCGTAAACTACGGTTCCGGGGATAGTGCTGTTGTCGCTCAATTGCTTGTGGACAAGGACACGACGGTTGCCGACAACCACGGCTGGAAAGGCAGGAGGTATGTCCAGGACGACGAGGGGGTCATCACCGAGGCGTACGTCTACTCGGACGAGATGCCGATGATGGGCGCGAAGTTCAGTGACGAAGTGACCCTCGCCGACGGGGTGGTGACGCTCTCCGACGAATTGAACCAGGCGTCAAGGATCGCCAGCCCGAGCTTCGTCCATACTTCAGGCACCAAGACGTTCGCGATTGAGTCCGGCACCCCGGGGACTCCAACGACAATTGACTTCGCCGGAAGCTACTACGGCGTGGCGGGCACATACACCTGCACGCCTGCGACCGGCGCATGCTCGGTCATTCGTGGAGGGGGCGGCGGCTACACGTTTGGCAATGCCGGCGCCTGGGCCTTCAAGCCCACAGACCCGAACGCCAGGGTCACGGAGAGTGCGGACACGCTCTACGCCACCTATGGCTGGTGGCTCCGCACGGAAGTGGGCGGCGACTTGAAAGCGAGCGCGTTCCAAGCCTACGTGGCGGTGGGTGTTGACGTGGCTACGCTTGCCTTCACCGATCTCGACGACCTGAACGGGTCGGCGACCTACACGGGCGGTGCTGCGGGCAAGTATGCGCTTTCCAGCACCACGGGCGGCACGAACGACTCTGGTCACTTCACCGCGAGGGCGACGCTCGAAGCCGACTTCGATACCGAGATGATCACGGGCACCGTCGACAACTTCATGAGTGACGGCGAGGCGAAGGACTGGTCGGTAGAGTTGAAGAAGTCCGGCTTCGGCGCCGATGGGGCCATTACCGTTGGCACCGACAGCACGGTCTGGACCATTGGCGATGACGCCGCCGATGCCTCCGGCCGCTGGCGCGGAAACCTCCGGGACGTCGCCGACGGCGGAGGCGTCGTGCCGGAGGGCGTGCCGAAGGTCGTGACCGGCGACTTCTACACGGAGTTCGGCAACTCCGGAAAGATGGTCGGCGGGTTCGGAGCCAAAACGCAGTAACCACAACTGCGTCATCGTCAGGGGCGGCATCGATTCTCGGTGCCGCCCCTTTTTCTGTAGCTGGTTCTATGGGGGTGGCACCGTCGTTCCGGCAGGCTGTTGCGCGTAGGGGTTCTTCGAGGCTCTCCAATCGCGGCATCGGCAGCTTGACCGGCGAGACAACGGCGGTGCCGTCCCCTCCTTGTCTCACCCGCCCGCGTTCGAAGCGCTCAATAGCATGGTCGCCGCTGGCCGTCGGAGCGCGCGGACCGAAAGGCCATAGTGAACCCCAACGATGGGGTTGCCTTACTCGCCGCCAGTAGACAAACAGCGCCGACCACGACGCGGCATGGCAGGGCACGGAGAACGCGGGCGGGTGGACATGTGTGGTGCATCATAGGCGTACCGCCGGGCCTCCCCCGTCGTTGCTCCAGAGGCGGGCGGCACTGACACGGCCTTCGCCGGGCTGCCCTCGCTCACGGCTTCCCCTTCGCCCTCCGTATCGGCCACGGCAGCCCGCGCCGGATGGCATGAAACTTTGCGCCGAGATGTGCGGAGTGACCATTTGCCGCTCCGACCTCGGCGGCAATCTCCCGCCACGGCGTGGCCGGCGAGGCCCGGCGCGCCGCGTAGGCCCGCTGGCCGATTGCGTCGCCGCGGTGCTCGGTCTCGGCACGCTGTTTCTCGGCACGCGCCCAGGCCGCGCACGTGACGGAGCAGTACTTCGTGCTCCGTCGCTCCTGTTCGAAGCCATAGCCGCACCATGCGCACGTGGCGATGACAGGGGGAGCGGCCGGCGGATTGCCACGGGTGCGGACGTGCGGAGCGTACCGGCGCAGCACTTGCGAGACGCGCTGGTGGCTGACTCCCGCCGCGTCGGCGAGCTCCCGGAGCGTACGCGGTGGGCCCTCGGTCGCGAGCTGGAGAATCAGGCGGGCGCGGCGGGAACTCGGTTTGTCGAGAGTCTTGACACCCATGTCTCGGTGTTCGTGGCAATTGGCTTGAGGCGGGCCACCCGTCAGATCAACCGTAATCGGCAGTCTCGCGAGACTTGGCCCACGCCACAACCTCGGCCCGCCGCGCGCTCGCTCGGAGAGGCGAATCGGTTTCGGGAATGTGCGGTGCCGGCGATCGCCGGCGCCCGCTCACGCCGGAGCCGCCGGTTCCACCGCGCGTGCTCACGGGTGCTGCGCCGCCGGCAGCGCGACCGTCGCGCGCAGGCCACCATGGGCGCGGTTCGCGAGGCGGATGTCGCCGCCATGGCCGCGCACGATGCCGCGCGCGATGGCGAGCCCGAGCCCGCTCCCTCCGGTCTCGCGGCTGCGTGACGCTTCGAGGCGCACGAAGGGCTCGAACACCCGCTCCAGATCGGCCTCGGGGATCCCCGCGCCCTCGTCGTCGACGACGACGCGGGTCTCGGCATCGTCGCGCTCGACATGCGCCGTCGCGCGTGCGCCGTAGGCGGCCGCGTTCTCCAGCAGGTTGCGCAGTGCCCGGCGCAGCGCCGCCGGCCGGCAGGCAACCAGGACCCGGTCGCAGTCCGCCACATCGATGTCATGCCCGAGCTCCCCG
>JAPOPO010000289.1 GCA_026712885.1 Rhodospirillales bacterium
CGGCGCGCCCGTCGCCCCCGACGGCGCGCCGATGGCCGACGACCTCTATCGCCGCCGCCTGCCGGGCTGGCTGCCGACGGACGGGGACAAGGCCTATATCCATTCGCTGATGCACGCCGTCACCGAGCCCGGAAAGATGGCCGGCTGGATCGCCCCGCCCGCGCGCGGCATCGACGGCAAGCCGGTCGACTACGAATATGTGAAGCTGCATTGACGGCGCGTTTCGCGATCGTCGGATCGGGGCCGGCAGGCTGCTATCTGGCGGATGCGCTTGCCCGCGCCATGCGGGGCGCGGCAATCGACGTCTTCGAGCGGCTGGACGAACCCTTTGGTCTTGTCCGCTTCGGCGTGGCGCCGGACCATGAAGCGACCCGCGCCATTTCCCGCGTGCTGCGGCGGCCGTTCGACAAGGGGACGGCTCGGCTCCATCTCGGCGTCGAGGTCGGGCGCGACATAAGCCTCGCCTCCCTCCGCCGCGACTATGACGCCGTGGCGCTGGCGACCGGCGCGCCGGTGGACCGCAGGCTGGGCGTCCCCGGCGAAGAGCTTGCCGAACCTTCGGGCCGTTTCATTCGTTGGATCAACGGCCACCCCGAAGCCGCCCCGCCGCCCCGCCTCGCCGGCGCGAGGCGCGCGGTCGTCATCGGCGCCGGCAATGTCGCGCTCGATGCGGTGCGCCTGCTGGCGAAGCACCGGGAGATCGGCTGCCTGAACCCGCTCGCGTTGGAGCGCATCGACCTGCTGATCCGCGGCGGCCCCGAAGACGTGCGCTTCACGCCGTCCGAACTCGTCGAAATAGGCGAACTCACGGCGGCATGGCCCTATCTGGACGCAATCGGCGAGGCGAGCGGGGAAGCGGCCGTCATCCTGAAGGAGTTCGCAGCCCGCCCGCCGGGGCGCGGCATCCCGATCCGCTTCCACTTCCGCACGCAGGCGACCGCCTTCCTCGGCGCGGGCCGTCTGGAAGCGGTCGGGACCGACCGGGGCGTCCTGCCGGCCCACCTCGCCGTCACCTGCATCGGCTACGAAAAGACCCCCGTGGACGGCGTCCCGCCGACAGGCCCGGAAATCGAACCCGGCCTCTATGCCGTCGGCTGGGCCGCCCGCGGCCCCACCGGCACGATCCCGACGAACCGAACCGAAGCCCGCACCCTCGCGGAGCGGATGGTCGCCGGGCTCAAGCGGTGAGGCGGCCCACGATCTCTTCGACGGCGGCGTCCGCCAGCGCCTGGATTTCGGCGTCGGTGCGGTCCTGGATCGGGTGCGGCACGAATATCATCGGCGGCTCGTAGCCAAGCGCGGCGGACTGCGCCTGCCACGCCTCCACGAACTCCGTAGTCGCCACGCCTACTCCGACGACGCCGCGCGCTTCGAGGTCTGCGATATCATGCGTACAGCACGATGTGCAGGAGCCTCAGTCGGCCAGCCCTTCGACGACAAGGGCAGCCTCGGAAGCGATCTGCTGCTTGACGGCAATCGGGGCCGTGCGGGCGAAGGTCGGCTTCATGTAGCGCTTCACTTCGATGCCCTGCTCGTCGAGACGCATGTGCAGGCGGTCGAGA
>JAPOPO010000306.1 GCA_026712885.1 Rhodospirillales bacterium
AACGTGCGAGCTTCCCCCTGCGGGCCATACACGCACGCCAATACTGCCGCCCCCGGGTGGCGCTGGTGGGCGACGCCGCGCACACGGTGCATCCGCTGGCCGGGCAAGGCATGAACCTCGGGCTGCTCGACGCGGCGGTGCTGGCGGAGGAGATTCTCCGGGCGCTGGCCCGCGACGAAGACCCGGGCGACTTGAGGGTCCTGCGGCGTTACGAACGCCGCCGCAAGGGCGAGAACCTGAAAATGCTGCTGGCGCTGGACGGCCTCCACAGGCTGTTCCGCCTGTCCGCGCCGGTCATGCCGAGGTTGCGGTCGCTGGGACTGAGCGCGGTCGATTCGGCGCCGTCTCTGAAGGGCTTATTCTTGAATGAGGCATTGGGCTTGCGGGGCGATCTGCCGGAAGCAGCCCGGTCGTTCAGGTAGGTGGCTTGCGGGCCGCGGCAGCCAATCAGCGCTGAGATGCGTTAGAATAGGCGCCTCAATCAGACGAATCGGTCGGAGAGACTTCGCTCGACAGCGCCCCTGAAGGGTCTGGTGGGTGAAGCGCCGAAGGCGCAACCTCCGCTTGGAAACGCTCAGGCAAACGGACGGCGGATTCTGATTGGCTCTGGAGAGCGGCCCCGCGGGGCCCACCGAAGGTGAGCGGCGCAATGCGCCTAATCTCTCAGGTAACCGGACAGAGAAGCGGCGGATCGAGCCTGCACATGCAAGCCATGTGCGGCGCCCGAATCCGCCGCTTTTTTTGTGTCCGGCAAGCGGCCGGACGGGGATGAACGGAGGCGGTGAATCGTCTCCCCGGACGGTTGGAGTGCGATGAGCGATCTGAAACACACGGCACTGCACGCGGCGCATCTGAGCGCCGGCGCACGAATGGCCCCCTTTGCAGGCTGGCACATGCCGGTGGCCTACGGCAGCCAGATCGAAGAGCATCACGCCGTACGCCGTGGCGCGGGAATGTTCGACGTATCCCACATGACGATCGTGGATACCGCCGGGCCGGACGCGAAGGCGTATCTCCAGCGACTGCTCGCCAACGATGTGGCCAAGCTGGACCGGCAGCGCGGCAGTGCCGACTGTACGGCGCTCTATAGCTGCATGCTCGAGGAGAGCGGCGGGATCCTGGACGACCTGATCGTCTACCGGCTCGCCGATGACAGCTACCGGCTGATCGTCAACGCCGGGACTCGCGCCAAGGACCTGGCCTGGCTCAACGATCAGGCGGCCGGATTCGACGTGAATCTCACCGAACGGACCGACCTGGCAATGATCGCCGTGCAGGGTCCCGAGGCGCGCGAGACAGTGGCGCCGTTGGTCCCCGGCGCCGCCGACATCGCCGCGCTGCCTCCGTTCACCGCCGCGCGCGCCGACGGGTGGATGCTGGCCAGGACCGGCTACACCGGCGAGGACGGCCTGGAAATCATGTTGCCGGCGCAGCAGGCGGAAGCGTTCTGGGGCGCACTCGAGGGCCGAGGCGTCGTGCCCTGCGGGCTCGGCGCACGGGATACCCTGCGCCTGGAGGCCGGGATGAACCTCTACGGCCAGGACATGGACGAGTCCGTCACCCCGCTGGAATGCGGGCTCAGGTGGACCGTGGATTTCGGCGGTGACCGCGCGTTCATCGGACGCCGGGCCCTGCAGGAGCGGCCGAGTTCAGGCACGGCCCGGGTGCAGGCCGGCCTGATACTCGAAGGCCGCGGCGTGCTCCGGTCCGGTTATCCGGTGGTTACGGCTGCCGGGGAGGGCGTGGTCACCA
>JAPOPO010000077.1 GCA_026712885.1 Rhodospirillales bacterium
ATGCGCACGGCACTGTCGGTGGTGTTGACGCTCTGCCCGCCCGGCCCGCTGGAGCGGTAGACGTCGATACGCAGGTCCTTCTCGTCCAGCGCGATATCGACATCCTCTGCCTCCGGCAGGACGGCCACGGTCGCCGCCGAGGTGTGGATGCGCCCGCCGGCTTCGGTCTCCGGCACCCGCTGCACGCGGTGCACGCCGGATTCGAACTTGAGCCGCGCATAGGCGCCGCGCCCGCTGATGGAGACCACCGCCTCCTTGACTCCGCCGAGCCCGGTTTCCGACATCGACATCAGCTCGAAGCGCCAGCGCTTGCCCTCGACATAGCGCTGGTACATGCGGAGCAGATCGCCGCCGAAGAGCGCGGCTTCATCCCCGCCGGTGCCGGCGCGAACCTCAAGGATGGCGTTGCGCTCGTCGGCTTCGTCCGCCGGCAGCAGAAGAATTTTGAGCATTTCCTCCTTCGCGGGCATGTCCGCCATCAGCGCGTCGCGCTCGTCCTCCGCCAGAGCCCGCATCTCGGGCTCGCTCTCGGAGTCCTCGGCCATCGCCTGGAGCTCGTCGACCTCGTCGCGGGCGGCGCGCAACGCCGTGATCGCATCCACGATCGGCGAGAGCTGGGTGTACTCGCGCGAAAGCTGTGCGAGCTCACCGGGCGGTGGCGGTGGCATGGCGGAGAGTGCCTCGCCGAGCTCCCGATGGCGGTCGAGCACCCGGTCCAGGCGCTCCTCGAAGCCAGCGGCTGTGCTCATTGACCGGGCGCGTAGCGGGCGAGGTGCGAGCCCAGCTCGGCCTCGGGCGTCTCGACCTGGTCGCCGCTGTCGAGGTCGCGGATCGTCGCCACGCCGCGCTCCATCTCGTCATCGCCCAGGATGACCGCGGCCGCAGCGTGCGCCTGATCGGCGCGCTTGAGCCGCTTGGACAGCGAGCCACGATAGGTCAGCTCCACCGCGAAGCCCTCGTGCCGAAGACGCTGAGCGAGCCCGAGCGCGGCGGCCTCGGCGCGTGCACCGAGGGGCACGATGGCGATAGGCCGGGTCGCGGGCGCCACATCGCCCACCACCTCTTCCACCAGGGCGGCAAGCCGCTCGATCCCGCCGGCCCAGCCGACGCCGGGCGTGGGCGGGCCGCCCATCGTCTCCACGAGGCCGTCGTAACGGCCGCCGGCGAGCACGGCGCCTTGCGCGCCGAGCGCCTCGGTCGTGAATTCGAATGCCGTGTGGCAGTAGTAGTCCAGGCCGCGCACGAGGCGTGGGTTGCGGGTGAAGGCGACGCCGAGCCCGCCGAGTCCCTCGCACACGGCGTCGAAGAATGCCGCCGCCTCGGCGCTCAAGTGTGCGTCGATCACGGGCGCATCGGCCAGCACGGCCCGATCGCCCTCGTCCTTGGAATCGAGCACGCGCAGCGGATTGCGACGGAGCCTCTGCTTGCTCTCTTCGGACAAGGCGTCCTCGTTGGCTTCGAGATGGGCGACGAGGGCCGAACGGTAGGCGCGGCGGCTGGCCTCGTCGGCAAGCGTATTGATCTCCAGCGTCACCCGGTCGAGCACGCCAAGCGCCTCGATCAGGTGCGCGCCGAGGGCGATCACCTCGATGTCGGCGAGCGGCTCGGGAGCACCGATCAGCTCGACGCCAATTTGGTGGAACTGGCGCAGCCGGCCCTTCTGCGGCCGCTCGTAGCGAAACATCGGCCCGGCGTAGAAGCACTTGAAGGGCCTGCGCGCGCCCAGGGTGCCGCCGATCACCGCGCGCGCGACGCCCGCCGTGTTCTCGGGCCTGAGCGTGAGCTCGGACCCGCCGCGGTCGGCGAAGGTGTACATCTCCTTGGTCACGATGTCCGAGGTATCGCCCAGCGTGCGGCGGAACACGTCGCTGAACTCGAAGATCGGAGTCGCCACCTCGGCGAACCCGTAGCGGGCGGCGAGGGTGCGCGCATGCTCGACCACGTGGCGATGGCGGCGCATCTCGTCCGCCGCGAGGTCGTGCGTTCCACGAACCGGCTGAATTCTGCGCACTGTCTGGATTCCCGAACGGTGCCGGTGCTGCCACCGGCGTGGCGGCGGGATTACTGACTCGTTTCGACTGTCCCGGCAAGCGGCGGCCGGAGCCGCCGGTGCCTAACCACCGATGGCGGTGCCGGCCAGGAGGCGATCCGGGTCGAGCGCAATATTCCGAATGACCACGCCGAGCGGGCCGAGCGCCGGCGCCGGGGCGTCATCGACCTGAATCTGGAGGCCGCCGGCGTTGCCCGTCACCATTAAGAGGCCCGGCCGGTCGGGCACGCGGTAAGTATCGCCCGGGTGAAGAATGCGCGTCAGCAGGAGCTCGTTGTCGGGGCCCTGGATCTGAACCCAGCTGTCGTCCACCGCCGTGATGACCACGCGGGCATCGAGATTGCTGCGCCCGTAGGCTTTGGGAACGTAGCCGGTATCCACCGGCACCTCGGGTTCGGCTTCCGCCGGTTCCAAGACCGCGGCGGTCTGCTCCGGCGCGCCGTCGATTGCCGGCTCCGACGTTGCGGGTGCGGCCGGCGTGTCGCTCACGGTATTGGCCCGAATGGTATCTGCGGCAGCAGTGGACTCGCCGGTGGAGGGAACCTCGCTCGCGACTGCCTCTTCACCGCCCGCGGTGGCGCTGCTCGTGCCGCCGACCGCCACGACTGCGAGTTCGAGCGGGGCCGCGATCGGCGAGCCTCGATCGGAGGTCTCCGCACGAGCGGTCACCGGCTCGCTCGGCACGGCTACGTCGGCCGTTTGAGCCGGCGCGGCCGGCGCGGTCGGCTCAGGCACCGCAGGCGTGACTTCGGCCGCCGCTTCAACCGTGGCAACCGCCGGTTGCACTTGCGATTCCTCTGCCTGCGATCTCTCAGGCGCGACGACCTCCGTCACCTGCGCCGCCCCGGTCTCGTCCCATACCTCGGCCGCTGGGATGAGATCCGCCGAGGCGACGGCGGGCGCGGCGGGCTCCGATGGTGCTGGGGCTGCGGGTGCAGGGTCTTCCTGCCGGGTCGCTGCCGGCGCCGGCTCCGCCTGGGCCACCGCCGGCGCAGGCTCGGGCGGTGCGGGAGGCGCCTCGTCCGTGACGACCGTCGCTGCGGGTGCGGCAGCGGTCTCTACAACAGGCTCGGCAGTGGTTTCTGTGGCGGGGGTGGGGGCGGGGGGGGGGGCGGCCCGACACGCGCACGCGCGCGCGCGCTGCGGGCGGGTGACGCCCCCCGCGCGCTCCCC
>JAPOPO010000349.1 GCA_026712885.1 Rhodospirillales bacterium
CACCCGGCGCTGATAGGCCACCAGCGCCGCGGTGACCAGGAGGGCGAAGACCATCACACCGATCCCCACCGGCGCGCGCTCGATCGGCTCCGGCTCCATGATTCGGCCGACCGCCTCGACGATGAGGAAGATCCCGGACGCGGTGATGAAGACCGCCTGTCCGAGCCCCGCCAACGGCTCCGCCTTGCCGTGGCCGAAGCGGTGCTCGCGGTCCGCCGGCTGAAGCGCCTGGCGCACGGCGAACAGGTTGATGAGCGAGGCGAGCACGTCCATCACCGAGTCGGCGAGCGACGAGAGCAGGCTCACGGAATCGGTCACGAGCCAGGCGCCGAGCTTGGCGGCGATCATCAGCGCGGCTGCGGCGACCGCCAAATTGGTCGCGCGGCGCATCAAGAGCCGCGCGCGTTCGGGCTCGACTTGGGGTCCGCTCGGGGTTTCAGGCTTCACGCTGGCGGCTTATAGCACGGCCAAGGGCTTTATCCGTTAGGCGGCAGCCGCTGAGATGTGGGCCGCAGGCCCGGACCGCAGGCCCGGACGGCGCGACCGCGCGTCGCGCGGGTACGCGCGCAGGGGCGCACGTCGCGCGGGTACGCGCGCATGAGCGCACGATGCACAAGTACGCGCGCATGAGCGCGCGATGCTCTTGAGGGACACGCAAGTTGCGGCTCCGGGGGTTTCGTGTAGGATGCGGCAACACGCGGGAAATCAAGACAAAACGAGGATTCGATGGCGGATGCTTCGCCGCTGATGGCGGGCAAGCGCGGCATCGTGATGGGCGTTGCAAACGCGCGCTCCCTCGCTTGGGGCGTGGCTCATTCCCTTGCCGATCACGGCGCGGAGCTGGCCTTCACCTTTCAGGGCGAAGCGATCGAAAAGCGGCTCAGGCCGCTCGCCGAATCGGTGGGCTCGGACTTCCTGCTCCCCTGCGACGTGACCGACGAGGCCAGCGTCGATGCCACCTTCGAGGCAATCGCCGAGCGCTGGGGCCACCTCGATTTCCTGGTCCACGCCATCGCCTATTCCGACAAGGAAGAGCTGAAGGGGCGCTATCTCGACACCACGCTCGCGAACTTCCAGACCACGCTTCAGATCTCATGCTACTCATTCACGGCGCTCTGCCAGCGTGCCGTTCCGCTGATGGGCGATGAGGGCGGCAGCCTGCTCACGCTTACCTACATGGGGGCCGAGCGCTGGGTGCCGCACTACAACGTGATGGGTGTCGCCAAGGCTGCGCTGGAGGCGAGCGTGCGCTATCTCGCCGCCGATCTGGGCGATCGCAATATCCGGGTCAACGCGATTTCTGCGGGGCCGGTCAAGACCTTGGCTGCCTCGGGCATCGGCGATTTCCGCTACATCATGAAGTGGAACGAGTACAACGCCCCACTCAGGCGCAACGTCACGATCGACGAGGTGGGCGGTGCCGCCACCTATCTGTTGAGCGAGCTGGGCCGCGGTGTCACCGGAGAGGTCCATCACGTCGACTGCGGCTATCACATCGTCGGCATGAAGCGGCCGGACGCGCCCGACATCTCGGTGGTCTAGGGCCGCCACCCTCCGCCGTGTCCAGCAACAGTTTCGGCCTGCTCTTCCGGGTCACGACCTGGGGCGAGAGCCACGGGCCGGCCATCGGCTGCGTAGTCGACGGCGTGCCGCCGCGCATCCCGCTTGCCGAAGCCGACATCCAGCCCGCGCTCGACCGGCGCCGGCCCGGCACTTCACGCTTCGTCACCCAGCGGCGCGAGTCGGATACCGTGCGCATCCTCTCCGGCGTCTTCGAGGGCCAGACCACCGGCACGCCCATCGCATTAGTGATCGAGAACGAGGACGCGCGCAGCCGCGACTACGGCCCGATCAAGGACACGTACCGCCCCGGCCATGCCGACTTCACCTATGACGCGAAGTACGGCATCCGCGATTACCGGGGCGGCGGGCGGGCCAGCGCGCGCGAGACCGCGATGCGCGTCGCCGCCGGCGCCGTCGCGCAGAAGATTCTCGGCGACGGGGTGACGGTCCGGGGCGCGGTCATCCAGGTCGGCGGGCATGCCGTCGATCGCAAGCGCTGGGACTGGGCCGAGACGACGCAGAACCCCTTCTTCAGCCCCGACGCCGCCATCGTGCCGGTCTGGGAGGACGCGCTCTATGCCGCCCGCAAGGCCGGCACCTCCCTCGGCGCAATCATCCAGGTTGAGGCGGACGGCGTGCCGGCAGGGCTGGGCGCGCCGGTCTACGGCAAGGTCGACGCCGACCTCGCCGCCGCCATGGTCGGCATCAACGCGGTCAAGGGGGTCGAGATCGGCGCAGGCTTCGCCGCCGCCACCCTGAGCGGGGACGAGAACGGTGACGAAATTCGCATGGCAGGTGGGCAGCCCCGCTTCCTCACCAACAACGCCGGAGGCGTGCTCGGCGGTATCACCACCGGCCAGCCGGTCGTGGCCCGCTTCGTGGTGAAGCCCACGAGCTCGATCCGCACGCCCCGCCGCACCATCACCCGCGACGGCGCTGAGACCGAGGTCTCGACCGAAGGCCGGCACGATCCCTGCGTCGGCATCCGCGCGGTGCCGGTGGGCGAGGCGATGATGGCCTGCGTGCTGGCCGATCTCCTGCTGCGCCACCGCGCCCAGTGCGGTTAGGGCGCCGCACGACGTCCACCTTCAAGGGGAGAGAGCCATGCCGGCCAA
>JAPOPO010000336.1 GCA_026712885.1 Rhodospirillales bacterium
AACAACGACGCCATCGCGGCCGAAGTCGAGCGCTGGTTGAGAACACGCGCCGATGCCGCCAGGCACTCCCTTGAGGGCGCCGGCCTCGATCGCCACTCCGCGACACACCCAACAAGCAAGATCACGAACGCCCTGGCCTATGCCCAGGCCGCCGGCGATATCGTCTCCATCGTCGGCGAGCCCGGCCGGGGCAAGACGTGGACTTCACAGCGCTATTGCGCCGGCAAATCGAACGCCTTCTTTCTTGGCGTCTCCAGCGCCGTCCATTCGCTCTCGGGCTTGCTCTCCGTGGTGGGCGGGGCGATAGGCGCAGGGCAGGAGCATCGCTCGGCACTGGCAGCGGAGACCGCGATTATTGCCCGCCTGCGTGATCGACAGGCGCCACTCGTCGTGGACGAGGCGCACCACCTCGCCGACAAGCTGCTCGACGAGCTCCGCATCATCCGCGACCGCTCCGGCTGCGGCCTGGCCCTGCTCGCCGACAAGTCCATCACCATGGCCTTCGCCCGCTGCCAACAGGTCGACGGGCGCATCGGCCTCAAGATCGATCTGACGACGCAGGCGGTGGTTGACGTGGAGGACATCGCCGCCGGCGTGCTCGGGCGCCAGCCGAGCAGGGCGGAGCTCAGGACCCTAAACGCCGTCGGCCGAGGCCCCGGCGGGCTTCACGCCTTGCGCCGTCTGCTCGGCCGCGCCTGGATGGTGGCGCAGGCGGCCGGGCGCGATGCGATCGAGGCCAGCGACATCGCCGCCGCCACCAACGAGGGCGCGGCGGCGGATAGCGGCTCGCCTGACCAGGCCGCCGGCTGATTCAAGACACGGAGCTTGCTGAGTTAGCGCGCGCTCCGGGCCATCTTCGACGGCGTCCAGACGCACCCCTGCAGCGGTGCGAATCCTAGGACTGATTCCCGCACCCTGAATCGTCTCCAAAACCCCTCTTTCAGGCGCCCTGCAGAGCCAATTCGGCGCTGCGTGGGCAAATACTTTCCGTCAGGCCGCCCCGCCGGGGGCCGGCGCCGCGCGGCCTCGGGAGCTGCGTACGCCTTTGACTGGTGGGCGAATTGGGTGGCCGTATCTCTATATCTCCATATATCCCGGTCCGTCTCGCATTGGCCACGTCTTTCCGTCGGTCACACTGAGCCTCGGCCGCGCCGGAGTTCGTGAACTCGATGCTGCCGAGATCCGACGACCCGTTGCCGGCGGCATCCCCGGCAGCGGCGGCTGTGCCCGCCACGCTCAACGCGGTCCCAACGCAAACGACACACAGGAAAGACCGCACGCACCGCAGATATTCAGCCATCATGGTTTGTCTCCTCCGGCATGTATGGGGGTTCGGGGTAGCCGCCTCCATCGACCGTCGCGGCCGGTCCGGTTCCCGTCCAGGTCACCGTGATCCGGCCGTCAATGCACAATCTCCGGCCCCGCTTCATCCTCGTCCCCCGTTCCCTATCGCCGAGTTGCGCGCTGAGCCCCAACCCTTCGAGGTGATGCGGCAAGCCGGCAGCGTTATGGTCCGGCGACCGGAGTCTCCGATCAATCGATAAGCGGTTTCGGTGCGGTAAAGTATTGTAAAGAGGTATGTCTTAGGACGGTGCGGCCAATAGCGGACGGGCTCGTGCCGGCCCGCTCCCTCGACGAGGACCTCCGGATCACCGAGCCGGCGCTCCTGCCCGGGGCTTGAGCGACACGAGACGACCGGAGGGGGCCGGAGGCAGGCGGAGGCACGACAGATGGCGGAGCGAAGAAGCGGCGTACTGACCTTCGGGTCGTTCATCACCGACCACAACCTTGCCATCGAGTCCTATCCGCCCGAGGACCAGGTGACCTACATCACCCGCCGCCAGCTCGCGGCCGGCGGGCCAGGCTACAACATCGCGGCGGACCTGCGCCGGCTCGATCCGGGCATGCGGGTCGAGTGCCACGGCCTCCTCGGCGACGACGAGAACGGCAAGGTGGTCCTCGACGCGCTCGCCCGACACGGCATCTCGCCGGACGGGATGACACTCACCCGCGAGGCGCCGCAGGTCTACGTCGAAGTCATGGCGTCGCAGAGGACCGGGCGTCGGACCTTCTTCTTCTTCCGGGGGACCGCCGACCTGCTGGACGAGCACCACGTCGATCCCGGCGCTTCGCGCGGCCGAATCTTCCACGTGGGTGCTCCCGGGCTGCACCCTCGCCTGGACCGGCCGCATCCGGACGGGGGAAACGGCTGGACGCGGGTCCTTGTCCGCGCACGCGAGCTTGGCTTCCGCACGAACATGGAGATGGCGAGCCTGGAGGGCGACATCCTGCGCCCCATAGTGCGGCCGTGCCTTCCCCTGCTCGACAGCATCGTCATCAACGACCTCGAGGGCGAGGCGGTGACGGAGATCGAGATCCGCCCCCAGGGGGTCCTCGACTGGGCGGCGGCGGGACGGGCGTGCTGGCGGCTCCGCGAGATGGGGGTCCGACAGGTGGCAGCCATCCACTTCCCCGAGGGCGCGGTCGCGGTCGATGAGGAGGGTGCCCTGCACGCGCAGGCGTCCGTTCGATGGCCCGATTCGCGCATCGTGAGCGCGGTCGGGGCAGGGGACGCCTTCGCGGCCGGGCTCGTCTACGGCCTGCACGAAGGGTGGCCGGTGCCGCGCGGCCTCGAGCTCGCGGTCTCCGTAGCGGCGGTGTGCCTGGGGAGCCTCGACACCAACGGCACCATCGGCACCTGGCAGGAATGCGAGTCGGAGACCGCCCCGTACGGCTACCGCGACGGCCCTCCCTGAACGCCCCGCCGGCGCGTGCCAAATGCAAGTCGCCGCGCTCCTTGTGGATCGAACGCCGGAGCGCGACGCAGGCCGCGACCGTGGTGAGAAATGCGGGTTAACCGTACGGTCATCTATTCTTCAAGGGTATGATCGCGATGAACTTGAAGGTCATCCGGGAAGTGTCAGCCTGAATGTGCGGCCGTGTGAGGCAGCCTTCCCGGTAACGCTTGAGGCAACGGAGGCGCGCGATGATGAGGCTCTTGTTCATCACGGTCCTGGCCTTGGGACTCACGGCTCCGGCGGTCGGGGCTCTGGCCCATCACGGCTGGTCGTGGACGACCGGCGGCAATATCGATCTAACCGGCATCATCAAGACCGTTCGCCTGGGCAATCCCCACGGGGTCCTGAAGATCGACGTGGTGGGCGAGGAGTGGACGGCCGAGGTCGGTCAGCCCTGGCGCAACGAACGTGCCGGCCTCGAGGACGGCGATCTGGCCGAAGGGGTCGAGATCCGGGTGATCGGCGAGCCGGCCGCCGACCTGTCGGAAAAACGGGTCAAGGTGGAACGGCTGTTCCTGGGCAAACGGGAGTACGTCCTTTACCCCGAGCGCGACTGAGACCTTGGAGGCTCTGTTTGCAGCGCTCGAGGGGACGGCCCTGGCGCAGGCTCTGCGGAGTTCCCGCTGGGGCTATGCAGCACTCAACGCCGCGCACATCTTCGCAATCGCCCTGCTGATCGGGTCGGTCGTCCCGCTCAATCTGCGGCTTCTTGGCGTGTGGCGCGGCATCTCCCGCGAAGCGGTTGTGCGGGTGCTGGCGCCCGTTGCGGCGAGCGGGCTGATCCTCGCCCTGATTACGGGACCGCTCCTGTTCTCGGTCCGGGCACGGGAGTACAGCGACGTCGGATTTCTGCAGCTCAAGCTGATCTTCATCGCTGTCGGGGTCCTGTCCACGCTCGCTCTGTGTTGGACACACGGGTTCCTGCTCAAGGACGCCCCGCGCGCCCGCCTTGTCGGCCACGCCATCCTCTCAACGGTTTGCTGGCTGGGAGCACTCGTTTGCGGGCGATTGATCGCGTTCGCTGGGGATTGAGGTCACTATCGTTCGGGTATGTTCTTGGGCGGTCAGGCGTCGTACAGGTTTCTGGCGACGACCTCTTCGTTCCAGTCCAGGCCCACCCCAGGCACATCCGGGATGTGCAAGTGGCTGTTCTTGATCTCATAGGGCTTCTGCAGGATCGGATCGGCCCAGTCCTGCCACTCCAGCCAATGCGCGGTTTCGGTCGCCCGCATCACATGGGCGCCGAACTCGGGATAGAGGTGCGTTGACATCGGGATACCGGCCGCGCCGGCAATGGCTGCCGCGCGCATCCACCCGGTAACGCCGCCGATACGCATGAAATCCGGCATCACATAGTCGCAGGCCCCCGAACGCAATGCCTTGTGCAGATCGCGCGGTCCGTAGAAATTCTCGCCGATCTGCAGGGGCGTCCTGAGCTCCCGGGCGAGTTGGGCGTATCCGTCGAAATTGTCGTAGACAACCGGCTCTTCCAGCCAGGTCAATCCAAGGTCGTCCAGCATGTGGCACCGGCGTAATGCCTCCGCCATGTCCAGACCCTGATTGAAATCGATCATCAAGTGCATGTTTTCGCCAACCGCCTGGCGAACCGCATCGATCGTGGCGAGGTCGTTCCTGGGATCGTCCCGGCCGAGACGCAGTTTCACGCCATCGAACTGCCCCTCATCGCGGATCTCGATGGCCTCGGCGGCAACTTCGGTTGGAGACTTCAGCCAGAGCCCGTTGCTGTTGTAGGCGCGCACCGGGCCGGGCGAGGCGCCGAGCAAGGTGCACAAGGGCATGTCGGCGGCTCTGGCCAATGTGTCCCAGGCTGCCATGTCGATGCCGGAAACGGCGATCATTGCCATGCCTTCGTAGCCGACGAAGTGCAGCGACTTTCGCGTTGTTTCATAGATTTCGGCCGGCGCCAGCCTTTGGCCCTTGAGCATCGCCCCCATATCGCGCAAGGCCGGCACGAGATAGTTCATCGACTTGACGATGTAGGGCTCCAGATAGCTGCGCCCGACGATCCCTTCCTCGGTCTTCAGGTCGATCAGGATCAGCGGCCATTCCGTAATGGTCGCGATCTTGGCGACCACGGGGCGCCTCAGCTTGAGAACGACAGCGCGTACGTCGATGCTGTGGAAGGTCAGTGTTTCGAGCGTCATCTATCGGTACGCAGGCTGGGCAAGACAACGTCCGGCGCGGCGGCGTGGAGCGCGCGGATGCCGGCGTCTCCCAAACTCGACACCAGTGCCGCTGCGGTCGAGGTAGCGAGAAAGCGATGGCGCGAATTTATGGCGGGGCTCCTTCCTGCTGGCACCCGGGAATCCTGTCACTCCCGGCCGCTACAAGGCAAGCCCGCAGGCCGCGTTACCGATCGCGTCCGTCCGGACGACGCCTCCTTGTGCGGTCCCTTCCCCTGCACCTGGCGTCGGGCGGCGTCCTATGCCGCTGAGCCTTCGTCCGACGCTACGCCTCCATCGGCGGCGGCTAAAGCGGAGTCCTCACCCGAACGTCTGATTGTCCTGCCCCACGGCCTCATGCAACCCGGCGACGAATGACGACAGGCCGGCGGTGCGCAGCGGCACGAAGGGCTTGGCGGCCGGCTTGCAGAAGGTCTTGGCCTTGAGGCAAGCGCCGTGGCTGACGCAGTCGACGGGGCAGAGCACCGCGTCAGCCTGGCTGAGCACGCCGCCCAGACGCCCAATGTTGTCGTCGATGCCGCCGTCATGGTGGCTGAAGCGGCGGTTCAGGTTCTCGACCACCGCACGGAAGTGGCCGACCGCGCTGGCTCTTCCTCCAACATAGGCGATGCGGCGGCCGCAGAGGTCGATGGCGGGTGATTCCACTTGTACCGATGTGGTCTCGCCGTCGATATCGGCCCTCACCAACATCTCCAAGGACGAACATTCGTCGCGGAGAGCTTCAAGACTGGCAGTCGCCTCCCGGTTTGCTTGCTGAAGCTCCGACACCTCGTGTTCCAAATCGCGGCTGCGCGCCTGGGCGCTCTCGCAGGCCCTGCGCGAGGCTTCCAGGTCTGCGGTGAGAGTGGCGTTGGCGCGTACCAGGGCGCAGTGCACGGCGCCGCTTTCGAGTTCACCGAGCCGGTCCTCGGCGGCCGTCCGTGCCGCACCATCCGCTTCCGCCGCCCGCAGACGACGCTCCAGCCCCGCCACCTGACCCGCGTGCTGCGCCGCCTGCCGCTGGTGTTCCGTCGCCTGGACCGAGAGGCGCCGTC
>JAPOPO010000337.1 GCA_026712885.1 Rhodospirillales bacterium
ATCCCCGATTCGTGGCTGCCGCCCTGGCTGGTGGGCACCGTGTTGCAGTGGGAGGCGACGAAGCCGTCCTCGTCCTCCGGCCACGCGACCGCCCACTCGACCCGCCCGGAATCGCCGTTGAGCGCGCCCTGGCCCGCAAAGGGCGCGGGAGTCAGCGTGTGGCGCTTGCCGAGGGTGGCGTTCAGATAGTCGACCAGGCCGCCCGGATAGTGCAGGACCGCCGTCTCCGGGACCGCGCCGGCATCGGCGAGCAGCGCCGCATCGCACGACCAGCGAATCTCGACGCCGCGGTAGAGATAGGCGCGCGTCCGCGCCATTTCGTAAAGCGCACGCGGCCCGACGCGGATGCCCTCGCCGAAGATCTCGGGGTCGGGGTGGAAGCGCACGAGCGTGCCGCGCCGGTTGGTGACGGGCCCCGCGTCCTCCAGCGGGCCGGCAGGCGTGCCCCGCGCATAGGACTGCCGCCAGAGCCGCTTGTCACGCGCGACCTCGACCGTGAGCTGCTCGGAGAGCGCGTTGACCACGGAGAGGCCGACCCCGTGCAGGCCGCCGGAGGTCGCGTACACCTTGTCGCCGAACTTGCCGCCGGAGTGCAGCGTGGTGAGGATCACCTGCAGCGCCGAGACGTTCTCGTACTTGGGGTGCGGGTCGACGGTGATGCCCCGGCCGTTGTCCTTGACCGAGGCTGCACCGTCGCCGTGGAGCGCGATCTCGATCCGGCTCGCATGACCGGCGATCGCCTCGTCCATCGCGTTGTCGATGAGCTCGGCCAGCAGATGGTGCAGCGCACGCTGATCGGTGCCCCCGACGTACATGCCGGGCCGGCGGCGCACCGGCTCCAGCCCCTCCAGAATCTCGATGTCGTGAGCGGTGTAGTCGCCGTTGGCAGGCGGCGCGGGCTTGGAATCGGGCGCCTTTGCCTTGGGCCGCCGGCCGGGGGCGCGCGGCGTCTTCCGCGCCGCCTTGCGCTTCTTGGCGGGCGCACTCTTGTCGAGCCCTGCGAAGAGATCGAGGTTATCGGCCATGGATTGATGCAACGATCGGGTGGTGGCGCCGACACATACTATAGGAAGCGCCGGTGCGCCTGCCAACGATCACGCGACATGTTGTGTGTTTTCGGCACCGTTCCACAAGCAATGGTTGCTTGCGGCGGCCGCGGTAGAGACCAATTGTCAAGGGATGCGGCTCTGGAGCCTCCACCCCAAGTATCTCGATCGGAAGGGGCTGGTCGCGCTCTGGCGGGAGGGGCTGCTCGCCCAGGCGGTGCTCAAGGGCGTAACCAGAGGATACCGGAACCATCCCCAACTGCAGCGCTTCCGCGCACAGCCCTCGCCCGTCTTCGCAATCGCCACCTACCTGCACGCGGTACACGTGGAGGCGGCGGAGCGGGGCTATCGCTTCGACGCCGGCAGGATCGCGCCCGGAGGAACGGCACCCCTGATCGCCGTACCGCAAGGCCAAATCGAATTCGAGTGGCGCCATCTCGTGGCCAAGCTGGAGGCGCGGGCACCCGCGTGGCGCGCGGCGCTGGGCGCGCCCCACCCGCCGGCGCCGCATCCGCTGTTTCGGGCGATTCCGGGCGAAATTGCGGATTGGGAGCGGCCGTAACCGCAATCCCCTCACGCGGCGCCTGCTGCGAGTCCTTCCTTTGATTCCGCGAGTATCTGTTCGACCACACGGTGCAATGCCTCCGCCTCGCTGTCGCCCTCCAGCCGGCGCAGGCGGTAGAGGTCGATCTGGCGGTCCGCGCCGGTGCCATCCTTGATGATGGTGAGCGCATGGCGCATCTCGGCCTCGCAGCCGAGCGCGCGGGCATCGTCCGCGAGCTGTTCCACCAATGCCGCCGTGTAGTCGTCGATGTCGATCCGCCCGCTGCCGGAAGCCCGATCGCCGAAGAAGGCGAGAACGCCGTAGCGCTGGGCGATCCAGCGGTCCTGCGCGATGAACTCGGTGAGCGGCTCGGCCGGAAGCGCACCGTCTCGGTCTCGCCGCAGGAGCCAGCGGATGAGGGAGGCGTAGAGCGCCGCGATGCACACGGCATCCTCCAGGCGCGTGCATACGTCGCAGATGCGCAGCTCGATGGTCGGGAACGCGCTCGCCGGGCGAATGTCCCACCAGAGCTCCCTGGCATCGCCGATGTATTCCATGCGCCGATACTCGGCGACG
>JAPOPO010000340.1 GCA_026712885.1 Rhodospirillales bacterium
AGCGAGGACGCGTGCGAGCACGCGATCTTCGTGAAGCGCGTCAACGACCTGCTCTCGCTCTACGGCTACGGCTCCTAGACGCCCCCCCCCCAATTTGACGAACAACCCCGGGGGGGAGCGGTGAGAGGTGGCTGTATCCGGTGATCCGCAGCAGGTCGTGTCCCCCACCGGTGTGTTCGTCGAATCAAGAGGGGGGCGTCTAGGAGCCGTAGCCGTAGAGCGCGAGCAGGTCGTTGACGCGCTTCACGAAGATCGCGTGTTCGCACGCGTCCTCGCTCGGATAGCTCTCGTCCTCCAGGATCTTCACCGGCTCCCCGCGCACGCCGGAGGTGATGCCGATGCGGTATTCCTCGTGGGGCTTGGTGCAGATCCGCACGTACTTGCCCGTCATCGGCGCGCGCCGCAGCTTGTCGATCACGGTAATCAGATCGGGGCTGTGGCCGACGCCGGCCTTGCCGCCCTTGCCGGGCTTGCCGACCGGGTTGTTGCGGTGCTCCTCGATCAGCCGCGCCCGCGTCTCCGGATCAGAGAGCAGCGGCAACACGTAGGTGCGGGTGATGAAGTCATCGGTCGAGGCCCGGCCCTGATCGAGCTGAATGCCGGTCTCTTCGGGGATATTCGGTCGCATCCTTTCCCTCCCTAACGCGCGTCCCGCCTCTCCCTAAGCCGCTAGAGGCAGGACGGCTGACGGAACCCGCGGCAAATTGCCCGATGGGATCGGCCATGACAAGCGTGGCTACCAGTATGACTCTTTGTGAAATTCTCGGCGCTTGGTGCCGGCCGTCAGGCCTCGCGATCGGGACGTTCCTGCCCGGTGAGCTTGCGCCAGAACCTCGAGATCCAGCCCTCGCGCCCTTCGGCCGCTTCGCTGGCCTTGGCGCGACACTCCTCCATCACGTGGCGCGGCGTCAGCCGATAGGCGAGCCAGAGCGCGACCGCCGCCACCGCGAGGTCGTCGAGCATCCCGAGCACGGGGATCACGTCTGGGATCAGGTCGACGGGGCTCGCGAGATAGGCCAGCAGGATGATCAGCAGCGCCTTGACCGGCCAGGGCGTCTCCCGGTGGCGGAACACCAGCCAGAGAGTGTGAACCTCCAGCGCAAGGCGCCGCGCCAGCCGGTCGAGGAAGGCGATGAGACTGTCTGCGGTCCCGCCGGCCTCCGGTTTGTTCGGCCGCTCCGGCTCAGCCGGCGGCACGGTCGCGCTCGAGCGGCTCCCGGCTCTTGAGCAGCACGTAGAGCGCACCGGCGCCGCCGCTGCTCTCGGGCGCGTTGGTGATGGCGATGATGTGCTGGCGCAGCGCGGGCTCGTTGAGCCAGCGCGGCACCATCTGGCGCAGCACGCCGCCCTTGCCGCTCGCGATCGAGCCCTTGCCGGTGATGACCAGCACGCAGCGGCGCCGCGCCATGCGGCTCTCCTGGATGAAGCTCTGGAGCGCGTCGTGCGCCTGGTCCTGCGTCCTGCCGTGGAGGTCGAGCCGTGCCTCGGCCGGGAGCTGGCCGCGCTTCAGCCGCCGCGCCGTGCGCCGGTCGACACCCGCCGGGACCACCGGATCGAGCTCGGGGAGCGTCGGCGGGCGGGGCGGCTCGGGGCTCGCCGCGGGCGCCCTCTTCGCACGCGCCTTCACCTTCTTCGGAGGTGGCGGTGGCGGGATCTCCTCCTCCAGCGCTTCCGCCTCTTCCGGCGCCGCAACAACACGAGGGAGCGGCGTCACGTCGCGGGAGATACGCTGCCAGAGCGCCGCCTCTTCGTCCCGTAAGCGACGGCCGTTCTCGCTCATGACTCGTCGCCTTCGACGATCACGATGTGCAGCCGGCGCGGCCCATGGGCGCCGAGCGTGATGGTCTGCTCGATGTCCGCGGTGCGCGAGGGGCCGGTGACGAGGTTGACCGTGCGCGGCATGAAGCCGCCGTCTGCGTCCGCCCCGCCTTCGGCCCTCAGATGCGCCCAGCCCTCCTCGTAGGCGCCGCCGATCCGCTCCGCCGGCAGTACCACGATGTGAGTCTCCGGCAGGAAGTTGAGCGAGGAGGGATGGTCCGGGCCGGATGTCATCATCAACGTCCCGGTCTCGGCGAAGCCCATGACGGCGCCGGTCACGCCAACCCGATCGGCCTCCTCCGCCCGGCCCCGGCGGATGGCGAGCATGGGCCGTTCGCCCCAGGGATAGGCGTCGAGCGCGGGATCGGGCGCCATCACCAGCGCCGGCGGCAGGTTGTGCTGCGCCAGGTAGTCGGCAACCGCGCCGGGCACCGCGTCGGCGCCGGAGACACGGTCCACGGTCGCGAACACCGCCTCGGCCATCGAGGTGAAGAGCTCGACCCGCTCGTCCTGGGGAATGTCGGTGCGCGCCGGTACGAGGTTCGGCTGGGGCTTCGCCAAGCGCTCATCGAGCGCTGCGCGCGCCGCCTCGTCCAGCGGCCCGCGACCGAGCGAGCGGCGAATTGAGCCGAGGATGGCGTCGCGCCCTCCCGTCGCGCTCATGCCCGCCGCCCCTTGCGCCAGAGCGCGTGAAAGGTCGCCCCTTCCGGCGCCGGCAGGTCGCGTGCGGCGGTCCAGCCCCCCGCAAGCGGCAGCCGCGTGAAGCGCCCGCGCCGCCGGCCGAGCATGCCCAGCACGCGAATGCCGAGGCCGGTCAGGCAGCGGTAGAGCGCCGGCCGCCGGGCGAGCCAGGCCCAAACGCCGATCCCGCTGCGGACAGCCGCCGGGCTGAGCCGCCGCTCGAACTCCTGCTCCCTCAGCTTGCGCATCAGTCCCGGCAGCGGGATGCGCATGGGGCAGACCTCCTCGCAACGGCCGCAGAAGCTCGATGCGTTGGGCAGGTGGCGCGCCTCTTCGAGGCCGATCAGGTTGGGCGTCAGCACCGCGCCCACCGGCCCCGGATAGACCCAGCCGTAGGCGTGGCCGCCCACCGTGCCGTACACCGGGCAGTGGTTCATGCAGGCGCCGCACTTGATGCAGCGCAGCACCTCCCGGAACTCGGAGCCCAGCATTCGCGAGCGGCCGTTGTCGAGCAGCACCACGTGGTAGGCCTCGGGCCCGTCGGCATCGTCCGGCCGGCGCGGGCCGGTCGAGACGGTGGTGTAGGTGGAGAACTCTTGCCCGGTCGCCGAGCGCGCGAGCACACGCATGATCGTGGTCGCGTCCTCCAGCGTCGGCACCACCTTCTCAAGGGTTGCGATCACGATGGGGGCGCGCGGCAGGATCTGGGTCAGGTCCCCGTTGCCCTCGTTGGTGACGATGGTGGAGGACCCGGTCTCCGCGATCAGGAAGTTCGCGCCGGTGATGCCGACATCGGCGGCGAGATAGCGCGGGCGCAGCACCTCGCGCGCCTCCTCCACCAGCTCTTCGACGCGGTCGAGCCGACGGGTGCGGCCGAGCGGCGTGTGCTTCTCGTGGAAAAGGTCGGCGACCTGATCCTTGGTCTTGTGCACCGCCGGCGCGATGATGTGGCTCGGTCGCTCCTCGGCGAGCTGCACCACGTACTCCCCGAGGTCGGTCTCCACCGGCTCGATGCCATGCTCTTCGAGGAAGGGATTGAGCTCCATCTCCTCGGCGATCATGGACTTGCTCTTGGTCACCGTCCTGGCGTCCGCCTCCTGGCAGAGGGAGAGGATGACCTGGCGCGCATCCTCGGGCGTCTGGCACCAGTGGACGGTCCCGCCCGCCGCCGTCACCTGCTCTTCGTAGCGCTCCAGGTAATGGTCGAGATGGGCGAGGGTGTGGTCCTTGATGGCGCGCGCCTCGTCGCGCAGCGCCTCGAACTCCGGCAGGCGCTTCGCAGCCTCCACCCGCTTGACCTGAAAGCCCCCCTGGAAACGCGCAAGCGAGGTCTGCAGATCGGCGTCCTGCAGCCCGGCGCGCGCGTTGGCGACGAAGGAGCGGCTGGTGGCGTCCACGCCTCGATGTCCCTCAGCGACCCCGCGCCGGCGCGCCAATGGCCGGGCGATCGGCCATGCCTGCGAGCACCTCGGCGACATGGCGCGCCTTGACGTCCGAGCCCTCGCGGCTCAGCCGCCCGGCGATGTTGAGCAGGCAGCCCATGTCGCCGGCGAGCACCGTGTCCGCGCCGGTGGCGGCAATATCCTTCGCCTTGTCCGCCACCATGCGGCCCGAGATGTCGGGGTACTTGACGCAGAAGGTGCCGCCGAAGCCGCAGCAGACATCGGGCGCCGCGAGCTCGTTCAGCTCCAACCCGTCGACGCTTTGGAGCAGGCGCCGCGGCTGCGCCCGGACCCCGAGCTCGCGCAGGCTCGAACAGGAATCGTGGTAGGTGACCGTGCCCTCATGGCGCGCGTCCACGGACTCGACGCCGCACTCATCGGTCAGGAACGAGACCAGCTCGAAGCTGCGCGCGGCGAGGCGCTGGGCGCGCGGCTCCCACACCGGATCGCCGGCAAAGAGCGCCGGGTAGTGCCGCTTGATCATGCCGGCGCAGGAGCCCGACGGCGCCACCGTCGCATCGAAGGGTTCGAACGCGTCGATCACGTTGCGCGCGATGGCCTTGGTATCGGCGCGGTCGCCGGAGTTGTAGGCAGGCTGGCCGCAGCAGACCTGCGCCCGCGGCACCACCACCTCGCACCCCGCGCGCTCCAGCAGCGCCACCGCGGCGAAACCCACCGTCGGCCGGAACAGGTCGACGAGGCATGTCACGAAGAGGCCGACCCGGCGAGGCGTTGCGGGCATGGACGGCTCTACAGCTTGGGAAAACGGACCGAGAGACTAGTCGAGGTACGCCGTTACGTCGAGACCGTGGGGCAGGAGCAGCCAGTAGCGGCCCGCGTGCTTCATGCGGCCGGCGACCGCGCCGGCCTCGGCACCCGTGCCCCAGAAGACGTCGCCGCGCACCGGGCCGCGGATCGCGCCGCCGGTATCCTGCGCCACCATGAGGCGCCTGAGCGGGCGATCTTCTCTGGCTGGATCGGGGTCGGGTGCCGAGCCCTCCAGCCAGATCGGCACGGTCATCGGCACGAAGCGTCGGTCGACCGCGAGCGAGCGCCCGGCGGTGAGCGCCACCTTCTGGGCGCCGACCGGGCCATCGTCAGCCTGCTCGTCCTCGAGCCAGCGGAAGAATATGTAGGACGCGTTCTCGTGCATGACCTCGGACGCCCGCTCGGGATTTGCTACCAGCCAGTCCCGAATCGTCTGCATCGACACGTCCTCGCGGCTGAGCGCGCCGAGCGCGACCAACTTGCGGCCGATGGAGAAATAGCTGTGCCCGTTGGTGGCAGCGTAGGCGAGGCGGCGGGTCGTGCCGTCCTCGAAGGCGATCCGGCCGGAGCCCTGGATGTGCAGGAAGAAGGCGTCGACGGGATCGTCGACCCAAACGAGCTCCAGTCCCTGCGCCGCCAGCGCGCCGTCGTCGATCTCGGTGCGCGTTGCGTAGGGCTCCAGCGCGCCATTCGCTATCCGCCCAGCGACCCGCTCGCCGGCGAGCGCGGCCCGGAACAGGCCGAGATCGACCGTCACCAGATCGTGCGGACGGCCGTAGAGCGGCACGCCGTAGCGCCCGCCCGCCTGCATGGCGCCGCGTAGCTCCGGCTCGAAGTAGCCGGTGAAGAGGCCCTCGGCCGCCGCGCCGTTCCGCGCCTGGTAGGGCGCGAAGTGTGCTTCGAAGAATTCGCGGGCCGGTGCTGCGCCATACAGCCCAGCGGTAGCAGCGCAGATTCCTCGCCATTCGCCCACGCGCCCGCCGAGCGGTGCGATGTCCAGCGGCTCGTCGTCGGCCCGTTCCTCAAGAGCCGCGCACGAGCGCTGCAACGCCCGCAGCGCCGCACCGTGGTCACCCGCCTCCCACCCCGGCAAGTCCTGGAACGAAACGGCCCGCAGCACGAGCCGGTCCGGCTCGGGTTGCTCGGGTTGGGGGGCGCAGCCTTGCACGACGATCACGACGGCCGCCGGTACCCACGACCAGCGCCGGAGCACGGCCCTCAATTGGGGATGCTGGTCTCGATCAGCGCCCAGTTGGGATCGGACGAGCGAGTGTTGCGGGCGAAGATCCAGATATCGGTGACCCGCTCGATCAGGCTGGAGTCGCCGCCGACCTCCTCGCCATCCTTGTCCCGCACCACGTTGATCTGCTGGCTCACGAACTTCATCGTCACCCGTGCGGTGCTGGAGCGCATCTCGGCGCTGATGATCTCGACCGCGTCGAGGGCCACGATGGTCGTCTCCTGGATGTGCCCCTCGGCCATGCGCTCACGAATCGCTGCCGCGAACTCGTCGTAGACATCGTCGCCGAGCAGGGGCCGGAGCGTCGCCGTGTCGCCCTTGGCGAAGGAGTCCACCACCATCTCGAACGCGGCCTGCGCGCCCTGAATGAAGCGCTTCGGCGAGACCTCGTGGTCCGCCCGCCTGATCTGTTCCAGGCCGGCCCTGAGGCCGCCGATCGCGTCGTCTTGCTCAGGCGCCGCTTCGTGCTTCGCGGCCCGCATCGGACGCGGCGCGGCAGGCTCGGGCGCCACGTCTTCCGCCATCACGTCTTCCGCCATCACGTCCTGCGGTGCCTCGCGCGCGGGCCGGGTGCGATCCGGCAGCTGGACGACTTCGCCCTGGCCCTGGCTGGGCCCCTGGCCCTGACTTTCCTCAGGGGGCTGCTCGCTCCGGGCGAAGCGGTCGGGATGGCGCTGGCGCTGCTGGCCGGTCCGTCGCCCGAGAACGCCGCGCAACCGCAGAATGATAAAGATCGCGATCAGCGCGAAGAAAATGATGTCGTAGAACTGAAATCCGTCGGACATGTCCCGAACCTTGTGGGCAGGCGGCGTTCCGTCGCACAATGGCTGCCGAATACGGCCACCGAATCCCGGGCCCCCCGTCAGCG
>JAPOPO010000341.1 GCA_026712885.1 Rhodospirillales bacterium
GCGAAGGAGCTCGCCAAGCTGCGCTCGGTGAGCCAGCGGACCGCCGAGAGCGCCACGGGTGCTGCGGTGCTGGCCGCGGTCGGGCGCGGTCTCGCGCTCCCCGACGAGGACTGTCCGACGCTGCCACCCCGGCCCGAAAAGCCCGCGGCGCCAGCGGCTTTGACCGACCTCCTCAAGGTGCTTCTCACCTTCAAGAGCGAGGAGACCGGCGTCGCCCGAAAGCTGATTGCCAGCGCCGACGACCTGGATCGGATCGCGCGCGGCGAGAACAATGGCGTGCCGGCGCTGCAGGGCTGGCGGCGGGAACTCTTCGGCGATGCCGCGCTCGATCTGGTGAACGGCCGGCTCGCGCTCTCCGTGGAGCACGGCGGGCTTCGGCTGCTCCCCTGCGACAGCGCTGGCGGCCGCGCGCCGACGCCGGTTCAGCCGCCGGCAGCGGTGGAGAAGCGGTGAGCGCGTCTGCCGCCTGGTTCGATCCGTCGCGGCTCACCGGCGACGACCCCAGGCCCTTCTACAGAATCGGACCGGTCAGCGCCTATCCGCACTTCGTCCTGGTGTGCGACCACGCGAGCAACGCGGTCCCGGCCCACATGGAGCGCCTCGGCCTCGACCAGGCGGAGCTCGACCGCCACATCGGCTGGGACATCGGTGCGGCGATGGTCACCAGATCGCTGAGCGCTCTGCTCGATGCGCCGGCCTATCTCTCGGGCTATTCGCGCCTGGTGGTCGATTGCAATCGCCCGGTCGGGAGCCCCACGGCGATGCCCGCGGTGAGCGACGGCACGGTCGTGCCGGCCAACCAGTCGATCTCCCCGGAGGAGGCCGCGGCGCGGACGGACGCGTTCTTCCGCCCCTATCACGACGCCATCGCCGCTTGCCTCGACCGGGCGACCGGGTTTGGCGCCGTGCCGATCCTGGTGGCGGTCCACAGCTTCACACCGGTCTTCGACGGCTTCGCCCGGCCGTGGGAAGTTGGGTTGCTCTACGAGCACGACGACCGGCTGGTGCAGCCGCTGCAGGAGGCGCTCGCTGCGCTCCGTCCAGGGCTTACCATCGGCGACAACGAGCCCTATGCCATCATCGGCCCGTCCGACTATTCGATTCCGGTGCACGGCCAGGAACGCGGCCTGCCCCATATCGAGATCGAGCTGCGTCAGGACCTGATCTGTACCCAGGAAGGCGCCGACGCCTGGGCCGAGACACTCGCCGTCGCGTTCAAGCAGGTGCGGACGGCGTTGGCGCCGCTCGCTATCGAGAACCGGGTGCCTGCGGGCGCCGGATGAACCCTCCGCCCGCAGAGGCGCGAGCGGAGGGGATCGGTAACGCGTTGCGCGCCCTTACTCGGGCTGCGGCACGATCCTGAGGTAGGGTTTCGGGGCCTTCCAGCCGTCGGGGTAGGTCTTCCTGGCCTCCTCGTCGGAGACCGCCGGCACGATGATCACGTCCTCCCCCTGCTTCCAGTTCACCGGCGTCGCCACCTTGTGCTTCGCCGTGAGCTGGCAGGAATCGAGCACGCGCAGCACCTCGTCGAAGTTCCGGCCGGTGCTCATCGGGTAGGTGAGGGAGAGCTTGATCTTCTTGTCCGGCCCGACGAGGAAGACGGTGCGGACGGTGAGGTTGTCCACCGCCGTGCGCCCCTCC
>JAPOPO010000011.1 GCA_026712885.1 Rhodospirillales bacterium
ACTCTACATCACGGCACTGGCCGAGGCGCCGCAGGGCGCCTGGCCCCTGGGCCTCGCCGGCCGCTACGAGACCGACCGCGCCCACCTCGCGGAGTACGCCCGGCTTGCGGCGAGCGCGGCAGGGGTCGCGTCCTACTGCGCCGAGCACGTAGCGGATGAAGGCACGGGCACAGCCGCCGCCTGCGCCGCCGAATGAGTCCGGCAGAGACCGCGCTCCTCATCGACGTTATCGCCGGGATGCTCGAAGGGCTCGGCCGTGTCGCGGTCGGGGCCTCGTCGCCCATCCCCGCTGCGGCCGCGTGGCTCGCGCGCGAGCGGGGCGGCGGCCAACCGCACGTGAGCGTACTCGGCAGCGGGGCGCACAGCGACATGACCGACGGGGGGCGGGAGCTCTTCGACCGCGCCGGCCAGGGCCGCATTGACGCCTTCTTCCTGGGCGGCGTGCAGATCGACGGCAGCGCCAACATCAATCTCATCGGCACCGGCCCGCATCCGACCGCAGACAAGCGCTTCCCCGGCTCCTACGGCTCCGCCTATCTCTACTTCGTGGTGCCCCGCGTGATCCTCTTCCGCGTCGAGCACACACCCCGCACGCTGGTGGAGAAGGTGGATTTCGTGAGCGCACCGGGAACCAGCGCGCCCGGAACCTACCGGCCGGGCGGGCCCTACGCGCTTGTGACCGGCCGCTGCGTCTTCCGCTTCGAGCCGGCGCGCGGGCGCTTCCGCCTCGCCTCGCTGCACCCGGGCCACAGCCTCGACGAGGTGCGCGCCGCCACCGGCTTCGACTTCGACGCCGCGGACGACCCGCCCGCCACCCCTGCCCCGAGCGCGGAGACCATGGCGCTGATCCGCGGCCCCATCGGCGCGGCGCTCACCGAGGTCTACCCCCGCTTCGCCGCCAAGTTTCTGGGCGACGTGTGCGCGGCGTAAGCGCCGGTAGCACGGGCCGGCGGAACGGAGTATCACTGCTGGCGCGGGCCGCAGGCGGCGGGGTGAAGAGCATGAAGCGCGTCCACATCAACATTACGGTCACTGACCTCGACCGCTCGGTCGGGTTCTACACGACCCTCTTCGGCACCGGGCCGACGGTGCTGAAGGATGACTACGCGAAGTGGATGCTGGAGGATCCCCGCCTCAACCTCTCGATCTCGACGGGGTGCGGCGCCCCCGGCGTCGACCATTTGGGCATCCAGACCGAGACGGCCGACGAACTCGGCACCCTCGCCGGGCGGCTCAAGGCAGCGGGCGAGCGCCATGTCGATCAGGCGGACGCGCACTGCTGCTATGCGCGCGGCGACAAGACCTGGGTGTTCGACCCCGAGGGCGTGGCGTGGGAAACCTTCCACACCACCGGCGCAATCACGCACTACGGCGAGGACCTCGGGCCTGAGACCGGGGCGGCGGGCGGGCCGACCCAGGACGAGCGGGCCGCGTAGCCGTCGGCTCCCCGCCCATAGCCCTCACTTTGCATTGTCCAGGGAGTCCCCCATGTCGTCATCCAATCCGGCATTCCTCACCGCCTGCGAAGCGTCAGAGGCGATCCAGGCCGGGCGGCTCAGCCCGGTGGAGCTTGTAGACGCGCTGCTCGACCGGATCGACGCGCACGATGAGAAGCTCCACGCCTTCGCCGCGGTTTACCGTGACGAAGCGCGCGCCGCGGCCGAGGCCGCGCACAAGGCCATCCGCGCGGGCCATGGCATCGGCCCCTGGCATGGCGTGCCGATCGCGCTGAAGGACATCATCGACATCGAGGGCCGCGTCACCACGATCGGCAGCAGGCAGTGGGCGGATCGTGTCTCACCCACGACTGCGACGCTCGCGCGCCGGCTGATCGAGGCCGGGATGATCGTCATCGGCAAGGCCAACACCGTGGAATTCGCCATGGGTGGCTGGGGCACCAACCAGCACATGGGGACGCCGCGCAATCCGTGGGATGCCGAGGTGCACCGCGCGCCCGGCGGCTCCAGCAGCGGCTCAGGGGTTTCGGTTGCCGCGCGTTTCGCACCGTGGGCCATCGGCACGGACACCGGCGGCTCCGTG
>JAPOPO010000257.1 GCA_026712885.1 Rhodospirillales bacterium
ACCTGCAACTACGACGGCTACCGGAAGTCGCGCACCGAGATCGGCGAAGGCGCCTTCATCGGCTCCAACACCGCGCTGGTGGCGCCGGTAACGGGCGGCCCCGGCGCAGTGGTGGGGGGCGGGAGCTCAGCTCCGACACCGATACGGAGGTCGTCCCGCACCTGATCGACTTGCTCCTGGAACGCGGGCTCGACCCGGAGGGCGCCACGGGCGGGGCGCCCGCGCGCCTCGCGCCCCCGCGCCGCCGCGCCCTCGCGCTGGCGCTGCTCGCCCCTGGCGACGGCGATGGCGTCCGCCTCCACGTCCTCGGTGATCACGCTGCCGGCGCCCACCACTGCGCCGGGGCCGACCGTTACCGGCGCCACCAGCGCGGTGTTGGAGCCGATGAAGGCGCCTTCGCCGATCTCGGTGCGCGACTTCCGGTAGCCGTCGTAGTTGCAGGTGATCGTGCCCGCGCCGATGTTGGCACCCGCGCCGACGCCGGCGTCGCCAACGTAGCTCAGGTGGTTGATCTTGGCGCCCTGCGCGACCGTGCTGCTCTTCACCTCGACGAAGTTACCGACGCGGGCGCCTTCGCCGATATCGCTGCCCGGCCGGAGCCGCGCGAAGGGGCCGATCGTGGCGCCCTTCCGCACGCAGACCCCCTCCAGGTGGCTGAAGGGCCTGATCTCGACCCCGTCTTCGATCACCACGCCGGGGCCGAAGAACACGTTCGGTCCGATGGTCACGTCGCAGCCCAGGCGCGTGTCGCTGCTGAGCCAGACGGTGGCGGGCTCGACGAGCGTGGCACCCCCTTCCATCGCGGCGCGGCGCAGCCGATCCTGCACGACGCGCTCTGCGGCGGCGAGCTGGGCGCGGTCGTTGATGCCCATGACCTCCTCGGCCGGCGCCTCGGCGACCGCACACCGGCCACCCTCGGCGGCGACGATGGCGGGCAGGTCGGTGAGATAGTACTCGCCCTTCGCGTTGTCGTTGCCGATGGCGTCGAGCAGCGGGAAAAGCCTGCGCCCGTCCACCGCCATCATGCCGGCGTTGCAGAGCGTGACCGCGCGTTCATCCCCGCTCGCCTCGGCGAACTCCACGATGCGCGCGAGCGTGCCGTCCGGGCTGAGGATCAGGCGGCCGTACTCCGCAGGGTCATCCGGGCGAAAGCCCAGCACTGCGGCGGCGACGCCCTCGCCTTCGCGCCGCGCTTCGATGAGCCTCGCCAGGGTCTCGGCGCGGACCAGGGGCGTGTCCGCGTAGAGCACGAGCACGTCGCCCCCGAAATCCTCCAGCGGCGGGCGGGTCTCAGCCACCGCGTGCGCGGTGCCGAGCGGCTCCTCCTGAACCACACAAGAAACCGCTTCGCCCACGCCTTCCAAACCGGCCGCCGCGCCCTCCAGCTCGGGTCCGATCACCAGCACCGTGCGCTCGGGCGCGAGCGCACGGGCGATGCCCAGCGCGTGCTCCACCATCGGCCGCCCGGCCAACGGATGCAGAACCTTGGGCCGGGCCGAGCGCATACGCGTCCCCTTGCCCGCCGCCAGCACCACGCAAGCAAGCCCGCTCACCCGCCCCTCCGCTGCGAGGTACGCGCTCGCTGGCGACGTTTGCGATGGGAGACCGCTTGGCTCACGCCCGATGTCTCATTCGTTCAGGGATATCCAGCGCCGGATCGGTGGGGCCGTATGACTCCAACCATCATACCATGCCCGCCCGGGCCGCGGCCTCTGCCCGGCTTGTCATCACGCGCGGGTTCCCCCACCATCGGCGCGATGCGTGAGCATGTGGACGCGGTGCTCGTCGACTTCGACGGGACGCTCTTCGACACCGCGCCCGATCTCATCGCGGCGCTCAACCGGCTGTTGACGGAGCTCGGCC
>JAPOPO010000010.1 GCA_026712885.1 Rhodospirillales bacterium
ATCTCCAGCGCGGCCCCCACGGCGTCGCCGAGAAAGCGCTCGCCCGTGGGCGCGCCGCCCTCGTGGAGGTCGAGATAGACCTCGCCGGCGCCGATCACGATGTTGTCGGTGCGCTTGTCGATGTTTCGCGCGGTCATTGTTCATCCCCCTCAGTCGCCGGGCGCTCGCTCCGCTCGATCGTGCGCACCGCGCGCGTGGCCGCGCGACGCTTCGCGCCTCTCGGCGCGCGGCGCGGTCGCACCGTCCGGGCCTGCGGCCCGGCCCTTCGCTTGTCCCTCATGTGGCAGCCTCCTCGCTCGCTTACCCTCATGCCCGTACGCATTGCCGGCTCCCTATTCGGCTTCCACGACGCCGGCGCGGGCGATGCGGCGGATTTCGTATTCGTCGAGCCATTGCAGGCGTCCGTCCTCCAGCGAGACCAGTCGCCCGCGACGGAACGACAGGACCTCGCGCTGCCCCGGCGGCGTCCAGCCGGCGAGCGCCTGCCTGGCCTGCGCAAGAAGGGCGGAGAGGCGCCCGCGCCCACGCGCACCTGTACGGTCGTTGGGCGCCGCAACCATCACGGAGACGCCGACGCGGACGACGTGCTGAACGGGCGCGTTCTCGACCCGGCGCGTCGTGCTTTCCTCCGCCTCGTCGGAGACCGGCAGCACCAGCGCCGCCGGCGTCTTGGGCCAGGCCGTCAGAACCGCCGTATCGAGGGCGCTCAGAACCGCGGCGAAGACGGGCCCGCCGCCCTCGGCCTTGAGCGCGGTGAGGCGCTCGGCCATCGCGTCGGCGAGGTGCATTTCCAGCGCGACAGGAGTCATGTCCCCACCCTTATGATTGCCCGTGCGACGATGCGCGCGATCGCATCGCGGTCGTGCTCGTCGATGCCGAGATAGGGACGCGCTGGGATTGTTGCCCGCAGCCCTTTGCCGGCGCGCCCTCCGAACTGGTGAATGGCGGCGTAGAGGACGTTCGACCCGACCTCGACGGCCCGCCCGCCGTCGGTGACCGTGTGGGTGATCGAGCCGCGCAACCGACCGGTGTCGGTGAGGGTTTTGCCGCCTACCGCGAGGGCGCGAGCGCTCTTTAGCCAGGGTGAGCCGTCAGGTGCCCGCTCGCGCTCGAAGCGTCGAAGCGTGGAGGCGACGAGGTAGCGCCCAACCTGGTCCAAGGTTGCGGAAGGGTTAGCCAGCACCACCGCCACGCGAGAGAGAGCGGCGTTGAGCGCCGAGCCTTCAATTGCGACGTCGATTGTTCGCGAAACCATTAGAGCCCCGCGAGGTTGTCAGGTGTGATGGAAGGTGCGGGACCGCCACGCGCCGCCTTGTGGCGGCGGGGCACCGGATGGCCGGCCCCGTCCAGGAGCGCTTCCTCACCGGACGCGAGGCGGACGAGCGCAGCCTGCGCCCGCTCGGCGCGCGCGGTCACTTCCGCCGCCGAAACGTCGTCGTAGAGCGCGCGCCGAGCGAGATCGCAGGCGATCCCCACAAGCCGCGGCCAAGAGGTGCCGGTCAACGGCAGTCGATAGGCGACGGCGAGCGCCGCGTCGATCTCGGCCGCCGCATCTGCAAGTGCGGAGTCGATCCGTCCGGCCTCCATCCCGGCGAGGTCCAGCGCCTCTTCCGCGCCGAACCGCGCCTCCATGTCCGCACGAGTGGCGTAGGTCATGCCCGCATCTCCCGCACTTGGGTGAGAGTCAGCGGGCCCTCGTAGCGGTCGCGCCTCTTGTGCGCGAAGCGGACGGCGATCCCGTTGATGGTCTCGCGCCGGCCGTCGAGCATGGGCTCGCCGAACGCGCGTAGCGTGCCGCCGCGCGCGCCGCGATCGATCAGGACCAGGCGGCGCACGAACGCGGGCCGGGTCTCTGGCGTCGGCTCCAGACGTATCGCCCGCAAGCCGCGTGACGCGACCCGCCAGGCGACTGTCGTACCGCGCGCCTCCGACGCGTTCGCAGCCTGCTTCGACAGCGTCCCGTCCGGGTTGAGGCCGGCGTCGGCGAGCGCTCGGCGGCGCTCGCGCTCGTAGACCGCGATGCGAGCCTCGACTGCGGCGGTGGCGCGGGCGGCCTCCTCGGGCGTCTCGGTCACGCCGGCGTCGACCATGGCTTGCTGACGCCTTTCCTCCTCTGCCCGCTCGCGCTCGATCGCCTGCGTCATGCCGGCGGCATACGTGCGGGCGCTCGCCTGGCGGGCGGCGAGTGCGGCCTGTTGGGCGTCCGCGCTCATCCGCTTGGAGGCCTTCCGCACCGCATCCGAGACAGGCGGTTGCGGATAGTCGATGGTCTCGCGGGGCGTGAAGGCCGGCACCGCCTTGCGCGCGCGGGCGGCGTAGTCGAGCACCGAAAGCAGGGTCACGCTCGGCGTGTCCACGATGTGCCGCTCAGCGTCGCGGAGCGCCCGCATCTCGGGCACGATCCGCTCGTAGAGGGTGCGGCTCATAGCGTCGATACGCAGCCACCCGGTCCACGAATTCCTGATCTTGCAATAGGCGTGGACCATGTTCAGCAAGCGCTCAGCGTGCTGGCAGACCTCACTCTCGGCCGCGCTTTGGCGCGGGTCCGCCGGTGAATAGCCGAGCCCGCAAAGATGATCCGCTGGTCTCGCCTGTGCAGGCGCGGAGGAATTTTGCGTCATCGGCTACGCCACCGCGTTGCGCCAGAGGTAGCCGGCGCGGCTGTAGGCCACGAGCTCCTTGACGCATTCGCTGACCTTGACGACGGTCGAGCCGCGATTGACACCGCGCGCCGGCTCTTCGTAGGTGCCAACCTGCAGCCCCCCTAGGGCATCGGCAGTCCAGCAGAACTTGGGCATGCGATCGCGGGACGATGCCATGTCGCGGCGCACGTGGATGGCGCAGGCGTGCTTGCCCCAGAGGCGGGCGAAGCTGTCCTCCTGGCCGCGCTTGGCGCTCTGGTACCAGGCCATGCCGACGAGCACGCGGTCGACCTCGAAGAGCTCGGCCACTGCCTCCTTCACCACGATGCCGGAGGCCTGGTCGCCGGCGCCGGTGGCGGCCACCGCTTCGACGATCTTCGGGTGCTGGCGGAGCGCGGTCCACACCTTCTGCCCGAACACCAGCGTGTTGGGGCGGACCAGCGGAACGTCGAGAGCCTCCAGGATCACCTTGCGCGGGTTCGAGCTGGCGTGGCTCCACTGCGCGTTTCCGTTGAGCGAGGTGGAGTGGCCGGCGGCGTAGCTGGACGCAGTGGTCACCAGGTCGGCGACACGCCGCTCGCGCGCGAGCTTCACCAGCTCGGCGGTGGAAATCGCAGCCTGCTCCAGCGGGTCGTAGGCGACCTCCTGGGCGCGCGCTTCCTCGATGTCGCGGGAGGGGACAGGGTCCTCGAGGCCGTAATCGACGACGCTCGCGGTGGTGTCCGTGGCGCCGAACTCGACCTGATTGAGCCGCCCGGCGCGGGAAGCACGCACGTCCGGGATCGTAAGCAGGTCTTCTTCGCTGAGCGTCGTATAGGTGAACTTGTAGCCTGAGCGGACGCGCGGGCAGACCTCGTCGGCAATCAGGCCCGACGGCATTGCGGCCTGCGCGATTTGCGTGAGCCGAGTCTGGACCTCGTAGGGGCCGGAAGCGAGTTGGGTGGTGTGCGGATCCATGGTGTTCCCTCTAGTGGAGGCCGGGCGCGAGCAGCACCTGGCCGATGTCGCCGTCGGCGCCGGAAACCTCGGCGATGCCGATGACGCGGTTGCCATCGGCGGCAGCGACCGCCTTGCCGTCGGCATCGGCAGTGAGCAGCGCGCCGCGCGCGACGTTGCCGCCGTATTCAATGTCGGCGATGCCGGCGCGGGCGAACTCGACCCGCCCGCCCGAGGCCGCAGACGCCCGGCCGGAGACCCCGACATGGGCATCCGCCGCTGCGGCGGACTGCACGACCTTGCCGTCGGCATCGCCGTACTTGACGATTCGGTGTGGGGAGACGGCGCCGCCGGCGTCCGCCGCCCGCCACATCAGCACATGACTCATTGGCTTCCTCCTTCGATGCCGAGCCCGCGTCTGGCACGCGCCCGGTCGACGGCCTCGGCGGGGGTGAGGGTCACGCCCTTCTCCGCCTCCGCTGCCATCAGCGCACGGGCTTCGACAGCGATCCGCTCGCTGTCCTCGCCCGCATCCTCGTGAGAGCCCGCGAACGCCAACGCGCCCGGCACCGGGCCGCCCGCGAGCGTCCGGTAGTCCACGCGCCTGGGCAGGCCCTCGATGAACCGTTCCAGAATGGCGGCGGCCCGCATCCGCACCTCGCCGCCAGAGGCCGACGCGAAGGCGATGGTGGCGTGCCCACCTTCAGCGCCCTCGTCGTCGTAGCCCCGGTCGTCCCCGAGCGCGGCTAGCAGCGCGATAAGCGCCGCTCGCTCCGCGGGCAGGACGCGTCCCGCCTCCACGTGCGGCGCGATCTCCGCTTCCGCAGCCCGCCGTCTGTCGTCGGTCGCTACCGCTTGCTCGCGGGCGAGCAGGATTGCCTCCCGCTCTGCCAGCGCAATTTCTCTCTCGGCGAGCGCTGCCCGTCCGCTGTCTCCGTCTGCGGCCTCGGCCGGAACGCAGGAGGGATCGCTCCGCTCCTCTTCGACCTCTCCCCGCCCCTGGGAGGCACGGAGGGGGACGAGGCTATTGCCGTCTTCGTCCCCGCTCGGCTCCAGGGCGCGGAGAGAGTCGGGCTGTGTTTCGAACGAGTCCTGCGGAGCCTCGGCAGTGCTGTCGGCAAGCGCGATCACGGTCTCGGCCTCGGCCGCGAAGCGCGTCGGCGCGAGGCCCGGCACCGCCGGTGCGCGACCGCCGAGAAATCCGAGATGGCGCAGGGTGTCGCCCTGGAGGGCGATCGAGCGACCAGCGTAGCGGCCGTCCTCGACCGCCTCGCGGAAGGCGGGCGTGATGTCGCGCAGCTTCGCCTGCAACCGGTCTCCGACGCGGCGGAGGCTGTCAACCCAGCCAAACGCCGGCGCGTTCGCTTCAGGGTGGCCGACCACGACCGGCGCAGGGTCGGCTGCGGCGTGCGCCGCGACGATCCGGTCCAGCCGGTCCTCGTCGACGCGCACGTCGCGCCCGGCCAAATCGCGCCAGGTGCCGGCGCGGCAGATGTCGATCCACCCGTCGAGCGCACTCATGCGTGGCCTCGAGTCGCGCCAGAGGCACGCGGAATATGAGTCGGACCCTTACGGTCGCGGCATCGATGAGCCGCGCCTTGGGCGGGGTGGTGGGAGGGCGAAGGAGCGTTCAGAGCGTTCATGGCGCGGACAATGCCCTGCGCCGAACCCCCTGTGCATCGCACCATGTTCCGGGGTGTTAAACGGAGTTCTTGGCTTCAGTCATGGGGTGCGCAGCACTGCCGTCTGCGCACAACTTCAAGGTCGGCCCTCTGAACCGCGTAATGTCTGGTGGTTGATGGTTGTGCGACGAATGCGGACCCGAATTGTCAATGGACACTGGGCACGGCAAAAGCGGACAGCCCAGCCGTGTCTGCCTCTCACCGTAACCGGCATCCCCCGAGTAACGGAAGACGCCTGAGCCTCGTTGTCACGACCTTGCAGGCTCGACAATAACTCGATGACGCCCGCGCCGGAGCAAATAGCCGCCGCGCGGAATCGCCAGCGAGCCGTCCCGGACGAGCGGCCAAAGCGTATCGACGATCAGCACGGCATCATGGTCTTCCTCGACCACAACCGGCTTCGGTTGCTTGGCAAGCCATGCGGCAAACGCACGCTCGCCGATCTCGTCACCCACAGACCTGCGCAGTGAATCGAGCTTGCGGAGCTGCCCCTTTGTCAACGTACTCTTGTCGAACTTGATCGAAGACCGTCCCGCCATAAGTCTGCCTCCGTGCAATCCGTGCGAATCGAGAATCAGCCTTATAGTAGACAAAGCTCCGACCAAAAAGCATTAGATTAATCGATATTCTCGATCGGCATATCAATGGGTTTCAGGGGTATATTGCAAAACGATTCAGCTAAGTTACCATCGGCATTACGGTCGTGTTCAAAGTGCGGACTTGTAGCGATACAAACTGTCCAAACTTACCATGATTAGATCGTATTGATATAATCTTATTGGGCGGTCCACCCGCCATCGACTAAGAGGCTTGCACCCGTTATCAAACTGGCAGCGTCGCTCGCCAGAAACACCACGGCACCCATGACGTCGGGAAGCTCGCCGAGGCGACCGAGCGCAATTCGGTTCAGCGTATCTTCCTTGAATGCAGGGTCTTCGAGGAAGGGCCGGGTCATGGGAGTCGAAATGAAGGTCGGGCCAATGGCATTCACCCGGATTTTGTGCGGGGCCAGGTCCATCGCCATCGCCTTGGTCATGCCCTCGATGGCGTGCTTGGAGGCGCAGTAGACCGTACGGCGTGGCCCGCCGACATGGCCCATCTGCGACGACATGTTGATGATGACGCCGCCCCGCTTCGCGGTGACCATCTCCCGCGCGACCGCCTGGGCGCAAAAATAGGCACCGCGCACGTTGATCCCCATGACCGCGTCGAAATCATTCACGGTCACGTCGAGCAGCGGTGCCGGGCGGTTGCCGCCGGCATTGTTGACGAGGATATCGACCGGCCCGAGTGCGGCGAGCGTTGTCGCAGCCCGCTCGACGTTGGCGATGTCCAGCGCGAGCGTCTCCGCCGCGCCGCCTGCCGCCGCGATCTCGTCCGCAACCTGCTCCAGCGCGTCCTGGCCCCGCGCCGCGAGCACGACGTGGGCACCGGCCTCGGCCAGCGCGGCGGCACTGGCGCGGCCGAGACCGCGGCTCGCGCCCGTGACGAGCGCCCTCTTGCCGTCGAGCCGGAACGACGGTGTCTTGGGCAGCGCGTCGTCCGCCACGGGATCAGGCAAGGTTCTTGCCGCCGTAGCGGCGCACGCGAATGTCGGCTTGCTCCTTGTGCCCGGCGAAGCCTTCGAGGGCGCAGAGGCGCGAGCAGTATTCGCCCACCATGGTCGAGGCCTCGTCGGTCAGTACCCGCTGGTAGGTGCAGGTCTTGAGGAATTTGCCGACCCAGAGGCCGCCGGTGTAACGCGCGGCCTTGCGCGTGGGCAGGGTGTGGTTCGTGCCGATCACCTTGTCGCCATAGGAGACGTTGGTGCGCGGGCCGAGGAAGAGCGCGCCATAGTTGGTCATCCGTTCGAGGAACCAGTCGGGATCCTCGGTCATCACCTGCACGTGCTCGGCGGCGATCTCGTCGGCAACCGCCGCCATCTCGTCGAGGGTGTCGCAGACGATCACCTGGCCGTAGTCGCGCCACGCCTGGCCCGCGATCTCTGCGGTCGGAAGGATGGTCAGCTGACGCTCGACCTCGGCCATGGTCTGGCGGGCGAGGGTCTCGGAGTTGGTCAGCAGAGTGGCCGGAGAGGTCGGGCCATGCTCGGCCTGGCCGAGGAGATCGGCGGCGCAGAGCTCGCCGTCCACGGTCTCGTCGGCGATCACCAGGGTCTCGGTGGGACCCGCCAGCAGGTCGAGGCCCACGCGGCCGAAGAGCTGGCGCTTGGCCTCCGCCACGAAGGCGTTGCCGGGGCCCACCAGCATGTCCACCGGTGCGATGCTGCCGGTGCCAAGCGCCATCGCGCCCACCGCCTGGATGCCGCCCAGCACGTAGATTTCGTCGGCGCCCGCGAGATGCTGGGCCGCGACGATTGCCGGCGCGGGACTCCCCTCGAAGGGCGGCGCACAGGTCGCGATGCGCTCGACGCCCGCCACCTTGGCCGTCACCACCGACATGTGGGCGGACGCCACCATCGGGTACTTGCCCCCCGGTACGTAGCAGCCGACCGCGCCCACCGGGATGTTCTTGTGGCCCAGCACCACGCCGGGCAAGGTCTCGACCTCGACATCCTGCAACGCGTCGCGCTGGGCCTGCGCGAAATTGCGGATTTGCTCCTGGGCGAAGAGGATGTCCGTGCGGTCCTGCTCCGGCACCCGGTCCAGGCAGGCTTCGATCTCCGCCTCGCTCAGCCGAAAGTCATCGCGCTCCCAACGGTCGAACTTGATCGACATCTCGCGCACGGCTGTATCGCCCCGCTTCGCGATGTCATCCAGCGCGTCTTCCACGACGCGGCGGACCTTCTCGTCCGCCTCTGCGGCTTCCGCATCGCTGATTCCGGTCTTCAGGTATCGAGGCATCGGCGATCCTGCTTTCTGTTGCGCGCCATACGGCGCGAGCGTGTGTGCGACCCGATGGCGATGAGGCTCAAGTCTCGACGGTGACACCCCGCCAGAAGGCGACATGGCCCCGGATGTTCTCGGCCGCAGGCTTGGGGTCGGGGTAGTACCACGCGGCATCGGCGTTGCGCGCGCCGTCGATCTCGACCGAGTAGTAGTGGGCCGTGCCCTTCCAGCCGCAGACGGTCGTGGTGTCACTCGGCGTGAGGAACGCGCGGTTCACGGTCTCCGGCGGAAAATAGACGTTGCCCTCGACGCTCTCCCAGGTCTCGGACTCCGCGACGACCTGCCCCTGCCAGAGTGCGCGCGCCATGCTGCGGTCCCCCTCTTCTCTCTCGTCGTCTACGTCTGCGGCACCCACTTGATGATGTGCTGGGCGACGGCGACGGTCTCGCCGCGCTGGTTGACCACCTCGATGTCGGAGAGAGCGCGGCGGCGTTTCTCGTCGATCTCGGCGATCGTGTAGGTGACGTTCACCGTGTCGTTGATAAAGACCGGCGCGATGAAGCGAATGCGGTCGAAGCCGAGCGAGACCGGGGTCTCGTCGCCTCCCCCCTCGTTGCAACGGGCGATCATCATGGTCGATGTGGTCGACATGAAGCCGACCAGGAGCGCCCCGTGGGCGATTCGGCGCCCGTAGGACGTCCCGGACATGTAGTGCTCGTTCACGTGAAGGCCGTTCAAGTCGCCGGTGATGCCTGCGAAGAGGTAGACGTCGCTTTCGCCGACGGTCTTGGAAAACGTCACCTGCTCGCCGACGCTCACGTGGAAGTCGGACATCCCTCGCTCCGAGAATTGATTGGCCGTCTTCGCTCAGGTGTCGCGGGAGTCTCCGGTCGAAGACGGTCAGAGGCCGGCGGGCTTGCCCCAGGCGTCGGCGAAGACGAACTCGTCGAAAGGTCGCCGCGTGCGCTCCGAGATCTCCATTTCGCGGAGATCGTCGGGGAGCGAATCCGGATCCCCGGGATAGCCGATGGCGATCCCCGTCACGGGATCGTAGCCCTCCGGCACGCCGTAGACCTCCCGGATCTTGTCCGCCTCGATGCCGGCCATCTGATGGGTCGCGTACCCGAGCTCCGTGGCCTGCAGGACGAGCTGACAGGCGGTGAGCCCGACATCGTGAACGCAGCAGCTGTTGGGCGAATTGTTGTGGTCGAAGGTGCGCTTGGTCACGGTGAGGATGAGCAGCGAGGCATTCCGCGCCCACACTTGGTTGCCCGGCACCAGGCATTCGAGCAGCTGTGCGAAGCGCTCTTCGTCGTCCCTGGTCGCCACCAAAAAGTGCCAGGGCTGCTGGTTGAAGCTCGACGCCGCCCAGCGCGCCGCCTCCAGGAGCGTGAGGATGTCCGCACGAGGCATCGCGCGCGGCTCGAAGGCGCGGGGACTCCAGCGCCGACGCATCACGTCGTTGATCGGG
>JAPOPO010000250.1 GCA_026712885.1 Rhodospirillales bacterium
GCCGTCGCCCGCCTCGATGCCGCCGCCGCCCCGGGGGGGGTGCCGAGCGTGCCGATCGGCCTCGCGCTGTTCGCTTCGCTCACGTCGGAGGTCGGTGACGGCCTGACACGACTCAGCGAGCAGGCGTTCACGCTGCCGAACGACCTGACCTATCAGCGCCACGGCATGATCTTCGGCTCACGCCTCGCCGATGCGGTGACCCGCATGGAGATCACCGACGCGGAGTTCGCCCGCAACGTGCGCAACTACGCCCGCCAGTGCATCTTTCATGCCCTGCTGCTCGGGCATATCTCCGCCGACGACTTGCGCGAGACCACGGATCTCTGGGCGCTCGTTACGAACAGCGGATCGCCCTCCGCTGGAGCCTCGCCGGCGAGGTTGGTGGAGTTCGCCACCCGGGGACCGGCCGGGGCGACGGGAGCGACACCCGTGGACACCGACATCGTGACCTGCGCGGAATCCGCGGCGCTCATCACCGCTCAATGGGGCATAGAGATCGACCGTGCGACGGGGATCTTCGGGCTCAGGCTTTTCCCCGGCGCGGCCACCGAGGCGCTGGCGCGTGCCGAACTGATCGCCGCCCTGCCCGTGGCGCACGACTTCCTGATCGGCGCGTCCCGCAGTGCGGCGCAGGCGATTCAACAGCAAATGCTGCTGAACGCGATTCACGACGCGGGCGAGCAATGGGCGACCGAGGCCGGCAACGCCGCGGCGCTTTCCGCCTACACCGAGACCCGCGCCGAAGCCCAGACTGTGGCCGCCTACCGCGCCATCGGGCGCCAGGCCGAGACTTGGGTGCCGCTGCTGCGGATCGTGTTCGAGTGCCTCTACGTCGGGGCCTTCCCCATGGCCGTGCTGCTCATGCTCACCCCTGCGGGGGGCAGTTTCTTTCGCGCCTATCTCGGCGGGTTCGTGTGGCTGCAGAGCTGGGGGCCGCTGTACGCGATCCTGCACCGCATTGCGCTGGGCGAAGCCGCCGAAGCGATGGGCGCAGTCGCGGTGATGCCGGGCGGGGATGTCGGAATCTCGCTCGTGGCGCAGGCCGGGATCCGTGCGGTCGCCGCCGATGTGGCGGTGATGTCGGGGTACCTCTCCATGTCCGTGCCGTTCCTGGCCGCCGCACTCGCCTACGGCGTCGGGCGCGCGACTTCGCTGGCTTCTTCCGTGCTCCACGTCGGCCAAGAAGCGGCGATCGGGGCCGCGCGGGAGGGCTCCACGGGCAATCTGTCGCTGGGTTCCACGCAGGTGGATTCTCACCGGTACGCGACGCTGGAGGGCCGCCAGGTACGCACGTCGGCTCAGGTCGATACCGGACGTTACTCGGGGTACTCGCCGGAAGGCGCGGCTTACACGGTCGCTGAGGACGGCACCGCCATTGCCGATGCCGGTGTGGCCACCAGCCGTCTGCCCGCCGCAGGCATCCGCCTCTCGGAATCGCTCGCGTCGAGCCACGAGAGCCGTGCGGCGCAGTCCAGGACGCTGGGAGAGAACTTCTCGGCCGAGGCCGCGATGGCGCGCACCGCTGCGGCCACCGACGCCACCGCGATGGTGGAACGCCACGCCCGCGACGTGAGCACCGGCACCGCCCACGCCCACGGGGTGAGCGAGAGCGAATCGAGCCAGGC
>JAPOPO010000205.1 GCA_026712885.1 Rhodospirillales bacterium
CCGCTCGACGGCATCCGCGTGCTCGACCTGACGACCATGGTCTCGGGCCCGGTGGCGACCATGATGCTCGCCGACCAGGGCGCCGACGTGATCAAGATCGAATCGCCGACCGGCGACATCATGCGGCAGTACGGTGTCGTCCACCGCGGCATGTCCGCCACCTTCCTGTCCTGCAACCGCTCGAAACGCTCGCTCTGCGTCGACCTCAAGACCGCCGAGGGGTTCGCCATCGTCCGCAAGCTCGCCGCGACCGCGGACGTGCTGGTGCAGAACTTCCGCCCCGGCGCGATCGAGCGCATGGGGCTGGGCGAGGACATCGTTCGGGACCTCAAACCCGACATCGTCTACGTCTCGATTAGCGGCTTCGGCGAGTCGGGGCCCTATGCGCACCAGCGGGTCTACGATTCGGTCATCCAGGCGCTTTGCGGGCTCTGCGACATCCAGACCGATAACGAGACGGGTCGCCCGCACATGGTGCGCACCATCGTTCCCGACAAGACGACATCTCTGACCGCGGCGCAGGCGATCACGGCGGCGCTGTTCGCGCGCGAACGCACCGGCAAGGGCCAGCACGTCCGCCTCGCCATGCTCGACACCATGGTCGCCTATCTGTGGCCGGAGGCGAGTTCACCGCTCACCTTCCTCGAGAACGAGCAGGACCCGGCGCAGGAGCAGGCGGGGCCCGATCTGATTTTTCGGGCCGCCGACGGCTACATCACTGCGGCCGCTGTCACGGACGCGGAATGGGCGGGGATGTGCCGCGCCTTCGGCCGCGAGGAGTTGATCGCAGACCCGCGTTTCAAGACCGCCGCAGCGCGCGGCCACAACCGGACCGAGCGCCGGACGATCATGAACCGGGAGATCGCCAAGTGGCCTGCGGCAGAGATTCTCTCCAAGCTCGACCGCGAGACCGTCCCCGCCGCACCGGTGCTCAGCCGCGCCGAGGTGATCGCGGACGCCCAGGTGGTTGAAAACGGGATCATCGAGGTGCGCGAGGACCCTGATCTCGGCCGGGTGCGCCAGCCAAGGCCGGCAGCCCGTTTCGCCGAAACCCCGGCCGAAGTCCGGTCTATCGCACCCTGGCTCGGCGCCGATAACGCGACGATCCTGGAAGAGCTCGGCTACGACGAAGCCGATATCGCACGGCTCGCCGAGAACCGGGTGGTGCATCGGCGCGAGCCGAAGCCCGCCTAACTGCTGCGATCGGAAGCCTGTGTGCGCGTTTCGACGAGGCGGCGGAGGTCGGGCCAGCCATACGCACACTCGTTGAGGACGACGCCGTGGAACGGCTCCTCGCGCGTCGCGATGAGGATGCCGCCCATGGCCTCGTAGAAAAAGCGTGCCGGGTTCTCCGCCAAGACCCAGACCAGGGCGCTCCGACGGCCGGCGGCCGAGAGTGCCGAGAACAGGGCGCCGAGCAAACGCCGGCCGTGACCCGCACCCTGGTGGTCCGGCAGGACATAGAGCGTGTAGACCTCCCCGTCATGGGGCAGGTTTGTCGGCCGCGCACGGCCGGCATTGGCAAAGCCGACGACGCGGGAGTCCGGTCCCTCGGCCACGCGCGTGATCGAGTCATCCCGCGAATCGCGCAGGACCCGGCGCCAGCTCTCGGTGTGGCTCGTGCGGGGCAAGCCCAAGAGCGTCCGATCGGGAATCAGTCCGGCATAGGTGTCACGCCACGTCTCGACCTGGATGTCGGCGATCGTGGCGGCGTCCGACAGGCCCGCTGGTCTGATCCGCACCATGACCCCGGGATAGCACAAGCGACCGCCGATGCGAACGCCGCCGACAAGCCGGGCCCGGCCCCACCGGCTCGTGCGTCACGGCCTTCGGACTGAACGGAATTCCCTCAACGCCAGCGGTCTGTGCGCAGCGTGGCGGAAGAGACGAGCACGGCCGGCTACTGCGATTCCTCCATCTTCATCTCGCCGTGATCCATGTCGCCGCCGTGGTCCTTCATCTCTTCGTGCAAGTGCTCGGTTTCGCCGGAGGCTCCGCCGAAGTGCAGTTTCTTGACGACGCGGTCCCGGGTCGGGCCGCTGACGTCGAGGGTGAGCGCCCACTCACCGTGCATCTCGAGCTCCAGCGTGGCGGTGTAGTGGCCCGGCATCGAGCCTGCCGCCGCCTTCACAGGTCGCACGTTGTGCGCCAAAGGCATCGAAGGCATGTCGGCCTTGACGACGACCTCGGCGCCCTCCACGGGTTCGCTGCTCTTCTTGCCCTTCAGCATGATCATGCAGTCGTAGGTCAGCTTCTCCGCCGTCGCCGTACAGCTCACATCGGCCGCCACGCGCTCGCCCGCCATGGCGGCACCGCTCGCCATCAGCATGGCCGACAGCGCTAGCACTGCAGTCAAGGTACGCATCGTTCACCCTCCTCTTTGCAGACCCAGATAGGCGCTGACCAGCAACTCGTGCTCGGCAAGCTCCGCTGCTTTGCCATCCAGAATGATTCGTCCGCTCTCAAGCACGTAGCCCCTGTCAGCGATCGCCAAGGCCTGGCGCACGTTTTGCTCGACCAGCAGGATCGTCACGCCGGAGTCCCTGAGACGGGGGATCAGGGCGAAGACGTCCAGCGCGGCGATCGGGGCGAGGCCGAGGGAAGGCTCGTCGAGTATCAGGAGCTTCGGTCGCGCCATCAGCCCGCGGGCCAGCGCCAGCATCTGTGCCTGGCCGCCGCTGAGCGCCGCGCCCGGCTCGTCGAGCCGCTCCCGCAGCATCGGGAAGGACTCCAGCACGCGCTCGATGTCCGCTTCGGTCTTGGCGCGGCCTGCCACGTTATGGGCCCCCAGCCGCAGGTTCTGCGCGACGGTCAGCCCGCCAAAGATCAAACGACCCTCCGGCACCTGCACGATGCCGCGGCGCATGATCCGGTGTGGCGGCATACGGGTAATCGCGTGATCGAAAAAGCGAATTTGCCCGCTGGACGGCCGCTCGATGCCGCACACCGCGTGCATCGTCGAACTCTTGCCGGCGCCGTTAGCGCCGATCAGGGCGACGATTTCGCCTTCCGCAACCTCCAACGACACGCCCTGGACGGCGCGCACCTTGCCGTAGCTGAGGTGCAGGTCGTGGATCTCAAGCATCCAGTGTGTCCCCTCCGAGGTAGGCCTCAAGCACCTCGGGATGCTCCAGGACCTGGCCCGGTTCGCCGTCCGCGATCTTGCGGCCAAAATTGAGAACGCAGAGGCGCTGGCACAGCGTCGAGATCAAGTCGAGCTTGTGCTCGATGACGATGCAGGTACGTCCAGGCACTGCGAAATCCCGAATCAGGGCGGCCATCTCTGCGGTCTCGGCCGGGGTCATGCCGCCCGCCGGCTCGTCGAGCAGCAGCAACGCCGGAGAGCGGGCGAGCGCACGGGCCAGTTCGAGCCGGCGTTGTTCGGGGAGCGGCAGGCTGCCGGCCAGCACGTTCCGTCGATCGGCGAGGCCCACCGCATCGAGCAGCCCGTCCACCTCCGCCCTCCGTGCCCGCTCGGCCGCGGACCGGTTCGACAGAAGCCCCAGAGGGCCGACGCTGGGCAGACTGTGCTGCCCCACCCAGACGTTCTCGCGCACGCTCATGCGCTGGAAGATGCGGAGGTTCTGGAAGGTTCGCGCGATGCCCAGGCGGACGATTGCGGCTGGCGTGCTCTTGGTAATGTCCTCGTCGCGCAGGAGGACGCGGCCCGAGTCTGCGGCATGAACGCCGGTGATCACGTTGAAGAGCGTCGTCTTGCCCGAGCCGTTGGGGCCGATGAGGCCGACCACCTCGCCGTCTGCGACCGCGAGATCGAGCGCCTCCAGGGCGGCGACGCCCCCGAAGGACCGGCTCAGGCCCTCAATTCTCAGCACGGACCAACCCTCGCCAGCGCCCGCGCAACCAGTGCACGGCGGCCTCGTCCAAAAGCCCGCGGGGCCGCACGATGAGCAGCACGGCAACCAGGCCGCCGAAGACGATCATGCGGTAGCCGGAGATCGCCCGGATCGATTCCAGCAGGCCGATGTCGATGGCGACGCCGATCAACGGCCCGACCGCCGTGCCCAGCCCGCCGATCAAGCCGTAGGCCAGGGCGTGCACACCCAGCATGACGTTGAAGATCTTGGGCTCGACGTAAGTTGCAAGGTGGGCGTAGAGCGCGCCGCCGATGCCGGCGACGACGCCGGCCATGACGACGGCAAGAATCTTGTATGCGTTGACGTTGAGCCCCTGCATCTCGGTCAGCAACGGGTCCTCGCCGATCATCCGGAAGATGGCACCGAGGCGGGAGCGCTCAAGGATGAGAAAGCCGATGAGCACCACCGACAGCAGCCCGTAAATGATCAGCAGGTACTCGAAGTCCGAGACGTTGCTGTCGTAGATGGCGCGGATGTCGCGGAAGCCGTCGGAGCCGTCGGGGCCGACCAGCTCACCCTCGATCTCGACCTGGTAGGTGAAGATCTCGAAGATCAACCGCACCATCTCGGCAAAGGCGAGCGTCGCCACCGAGAAGTAGAGCCCCCTGAGCCGCACCGTCGGGATCGCCACCACCAGAGCCGCCGCTCCGGCCACCAGCGCGCCCCACAGCAGCCCGAGCCAGATCGGCCAGCCCCACATCGCGGTCGCGATGCCGGAGCCATAGGCGCTGACGGCGAAGAACGCCTGCTGGCCGAATGAAATCTCGCCGACCACGAGCAGGAGATAAGCCGACAGCGCGATGAACGAGATCATGCCGATGTTGGAGAGAACCGCGATGAGATAGATGTCGTCCATCGTTCAAACGCGTCGTGTCGCCGCCAGTTCGCGCTCGACGGCGAGCTGGCCCATGAGGCCGCCCGGCCGAAAGACCAGGAACAGGAAGAGCAGGAAGTAGGCCGAGAGATCGCGGTACTCGGTGCCCAGGTACCAGATGCTCTGGGCTTCGACGACGCCGAGCAGCAGCCCGCCGAGGATGGCGCCCGGGATCGAGCCCATGCCGCCCAGCATCATGGCGATCAGCCCCTTGAACGTCGCCCAAAGCCCGAAGAGCGGCGTGATCTGGCCGTCCGCGCTGACGATGAGATAAGCGGCGACACCGCCGAAGGCCGACGCGATGACGAAGGCCAGCGACATGACCGCGCCCACATTGATGCCCATGAACAGCGCTGCGCGCGGGTTCTCGGAGACAGCGCGCAGGGCCAAGCCGAAGCGCGTGTGCTGCAGCAGCCAGTGGAGCAGCACGGTCATGGCCGCCGCAACGGCGAACATCACGATGTTCTCCACCTTGAAGAAGAGCGGGCCCAGCTCGATCGGATCGGCCGTTACCAGGGGCGGAAACGGGTAGGTCCGATCGGGAAACACCACGGTCACGATCTCTTCGAGCTGCATCCAGATGACGAAGCTCGAGACCATCGACGCGACCGCCGCGCCCCGGCGAATGGCCCGGAAGCAGAGGCGCTCGACGTAGATGCCGACGATCACGGCGCCGACCACGGTGGCCGCAGCGATCGCCACGGCGTTGGCCTTGAACTCGAGATAGACCAGCGTGCCGATGAACGCGCCGACCATGATCGACGGCCCGTAGGAGAGGTTGAGCCGGCGCATGACGCCGAAGATCAGGGTGAACCCTATGGCCAGCAGCGCATAGGACGAGCCCAGCATGATGCCGTCGAGGCAGTTCTGGATGAAATCAACCACCGGCCTCTTCCCGCTACGCTGTCGGAGGTCCGGCCATTGGCGTCAGCCGCTCTAGTGCGTCTTTCCGCCGGGGTGGCCCCGATCCTGTGTCGGTCGTTCCCGCTCCTGGCCCTTTCCCAGGTAGGCGCGCTGGATCACCTCGTGCTCCGAGAGCTGCCCGGGCTTGCCGCTGAATGTCACCTGCCCCTGCTCCAGCAAGAAGAAATGATCGGCCACCTGCAGCGCCATGTGCGCGTTCTGCTCGACCAGGAAGATCGTGGTGCCGTCCGCGTTGAGATCACTGATGATCCGGAAGATCTCCTCGACGACCAACGGCGCGAGGCCGAGCGACGGCTCGTCCATCATCAGCAGCTTCGGCCGCGCCATCAGGGCGCGGGCGACGGCCAGCATCTGCTGCTCCCCGCCGGAAAGCGTACCCGCCAACTGCTTGGACCGTTCCTGCAGCCTGGGAAAGCGAGTGAATACGTGGTCGATGTCCTGGCGCACCTGCGCCTTTCTCTTGCCGAGCCGGAGATAGGCGCCGGCGATCAGGTTCTCGTGCACGTTCATGTCGGGGAAGACGAGCCGGTTCTCCGGCACCAGCGCGATTCCCCGCCGCACGATTCCGCTCGGGCCCATGCCGGTGATGTCTCGATCGAGGAAGTTGATGCTGCCGCGTCTCGGCTTCACGATCCCGGCGATGGTCATCATCAGCGTGGTCTTGCCGGCGCCGTTCGGGCCCAGCAGGCAGGTGATCCCGCCCTCTTCGACCGAGAGATCGACACCGCGCAGGGCTTCGATACTGCCGTAGGCGGCGGCGATGCCGTTGACCTCAAGCATGCGCCGTCTCCACGCTGCCGCCGAGATAGGCCTGCTGGACCGCTTCGTCCTCCTGAATTGCGGCCGGCAGGCCTTCGGCGATCTTGCGCCCGAAGTTGAGTACGGCGATGCGGTCGGTCACGCCCATGACGAGCTCCATGACGTGCTCGACCAGGACGATGGTCATCCCCGCCTGTTGAAGAGTGCGCAGGCGTCCGTCGAGCGCGTGCACCTCCTCCAGGTTCATGCCGGCGGCGGGCTCGTCGAGCAGCAGGAGCCGGGGCTTTGTGGCAAGCGCGCGGGCCAGCTCAAGCCGGCGCTGCTCGCCGAAGGCCAGGTTGGCGGCGAGCTCGTTCCGCTTGCCGGCCAGCCCGGCGAATTCGAGCTGCTCGTCTACCGCGTCGCGCGCCGCGCCCGAGCCGAAGAACCACCGCTTCGCGAAATTTTCGCTGCGCCGGTCCTCAACGGAATTCTGCGCCACCCAGAGGTTCTGCCAGACCGTGAGGTGGCCGAACAGTCGGATGTTCTGAAACGTGCGCGCCACGCCCGCCGCCAGCACCCGGTGCGGTGCGGCGCCGGTGATATCGCGCCCCTCGAAGGCGACCCGTCCAGCGGTGACCGACACGACACCGCAGATCAGATTCACCGTGGTGCTCTTGCCCGAGCCGTTGGGGCCGATCAGGCCGAAGATTTCACCTTCTTCCACCGAGAGGTCGAGCTCGTCGACGGCATGGACACCGCCGAAATGCTTGGTGAGAGATGTGAGCTCCAATATCGGCATCGCGCTAGTTGCGGGTGTCGCGGGTGAACAGCCCGCGGACGAGCTTCACGGAGCGCTCGTCGATGAGCCCGCGCGGCTGGATGTTCATGGCGAGCACGATCAGCGCCCCGAACAGCAGGTTTCGCCAATCGCCCATGAAGCGCAGGCCTTCGACGAGAATCCCCTGGATGAAGATCACCGCCACGAGCGTACCGAAGACATTGCGGAGTCCGCCCAGGATCGGATAGGCGATGGCGAACGTCGCCAGCATGACGCCGAAGTTCAGGTGCTCGATGTGCGTCGTGTAGTGAGCGTAGATTGCGCCGCCGATGCCGGCGATGAAGCCGCCGGCGGCGAACGCGCCGACCTTCACCGCCGTCAGGTTGATGCCGACGCTCTGGGCCGCCAGCTCGTCCTCGCCGACCGCGCGCAGCACGGCGCCAGCCCTGGACCGGTCGGTCCACCACAGCGCCAGCATGACGAGGGCGACGATCACCCAAATGAAGATCGCGACGTCGAGCGTGCTCCAGCCGTTCTCGGGAAAGAAGCGGATCTGCTTGAACCCTTCGCCGCCCTGCGGCCCGACGGTGATGCCCTCCTTCGCGATCTGGTAGTCGAAGTTGAACCAGAACAGGCGAATGAACTCACCGAAGGCGATCGTCGCGACCACCAGCATCAAGCCCTTTATCCGCAAGGCCGGGAATCCGACGATGCCGGCCACGATGCCGGCAAGCGAGGCTGAGACCAGAAGCGCCGGAATGATGTGCCAGCCCGCCAACACCGTGAGCATTGCCGAGACGTAGGCGCCAATGGAAAAGAAGCCCGCCTGTGCCAACGTGACCTGGCCGGTCTGCAGAACGACGTACGCGGACAGCCCGAGAAGCGTGTGGACGCCGATGATCTGAAGCAGTCCGAAGAAGAAGTCCATCGCCTTCTCCCCCGCTCAGTCGCGCGCCACCGAGCGCGAGAAGATGCCGCCCGGCCGGAACACCAGGAACACGAAGAGCAGCAGCATCACATACATGTCCCGTTCGGTGACTCCCCTGAAAGCTAGGAAGAAGTTCTCGAAGGCGCCGACCGCGAGCCCGGCGATGATTGCACCCGGGATGCTGCCGAGGCCGCCGATGACACAGACGATTAGCCCCTTGACCGTTATCGGCACGACCAGCAGGGGCGAAAGCACGCCGACCGAGGCGCCGATCATGGCGCCGGCCAGCCCTCCCAACATGCCGGTGATGACGAACGTGAGCGCGTTCGTGCGGTCCAGGCTGATGCCGGCGAGCTGCGCCGCGACCGGCTGTTGCGCCACCGCCCGCGTCGCGATGCCGAGGCGCGTCCGATAGAGCATGAACATGAGCACGATCATGGCGATCAGCGAGAGGAAGAAGATGAAAACCAGATCGCCGCGCAGGCCGAAGTCGCCCCACTCGATATAGATGTCGGCGAAGAGCGCCGGATAGGGCTGGGGCATCCCGTCGGTCGCGTGGACCACGATCTCGTCGATCAGGATCAGCATGCCGACGGTGGCCATCAGCGTCGC
>JAPOPO010000200.1 GCA_026712885.1 Rhodospirillales bacterium
GCCGTCGGTATCCTCGACGCCTCCACCCTCGGCAAGATCGACATCCAGGGGCCGGACGCGACGACCCTGCTCGACATGGTCTACACCAACGCCTTCTCGACGCTGAAGGTGGGTCGCGTGCGCTACGGGCTGATGTGCGGCGACGACGGCATGGTCTTCGACGACGGCACCACCGCGCGCCTCGGCGAGAGCCACTATCTGATGACCACGACCACGGGCAACGCGGCCCAGGTGCTGGAGTGGCTGGAGGAGTGGCTGCAGACCGAGGGGCCGGCGCTGAAGGGGTACTGCACCTCGGTCACCGAGCAGTGGGCGACCGTGGCGCTCGCGGGCCCCCGCGCCCGCGACATGCTGGCCGCTCTGGCGCCCGAGATGGCGCTCGACAGCGAGTCCTTCCCCTTCATGAGCGTGAAGGAGGGCGTCGTCGCCGGCGTGGGTGCCCGCGTCTTCCGCATCAGCTTCACCGGCGAGCTCAGCTTCGAGATCAACGTGCCCTGGCACCACGGGCGCCACCTGTGGGAAGCGCTGATGGAGGCCGGTGCCGCGCATGGCATCACCCCCTACGGCACCGAGGCGATGCACGTGCTGCGCGCCGAGCGGGGCTTCATCATCGTCGGCCAGGAGACCGACGGCACCACCACGCCGCACGACCTCGGCATGGACTGGATCGTCTCCAAGAAGAAGCCGGATTTCCTGGGCAAGCGCGCCTGGAGCCGCGAGGACACCCGGCGCGAGGACCGCAAGCAGCTCGTCGGCATCCTCACCGACGATCCCGACAAGGTGCTGCCCGAGGGCACGCAACTGGTGGAGAAGCCGGGGCAGCCGCCCTTGCCGATGATCGGCCACGTCACGTCGAGCTACGCGAGCCCGACGCTGGACCGTTCCATCGCGCTCGCGCTGGTGAGGAGCGGCCGGGCGCGCAAGGGAGAGACCATCTACGCCGCGCCGGAGAGCGGCTTCCTCCCCTGCAAGATCACCGAGCCGGTGTTCTACGACCCGGAAGGAGCGAAGCGGGATGGCTGAGGCGCCGCCCCCTCGCAGCCCGCTCGCGGGCCTCGCCGACGCGCTCGCCGGAGCGCGGGCCGACGACGCCACTTTGGCCGAGCAGCCGGCGCGCATCAGGCTCAACCTCAGGCTCGATCCGAAGGATGCCGACGCGCTCACCGCCGCCGGCGCCATCCTCGGGGGATCGCTGCCGCGCACGCCAAACACCGCAGCCACCACCGTCAACGGCAAGACCCTCCTTTGGCTCGGCCCCGACGAATGGCTGGTCACCGGCCCGGCGGGGGAAGGCGGCGCGCCCGAAGATGCGCTGCGGGGCCGCCTCGACGGCCGGCACCACGCGCTCGCCGACGTGAGCGCCATGTACGCGACGCTCGTCCTCTCGGGCCCGCGCGCCCGCGAGGTGCTGATGAAGGGCTGCCGGCTGGACCTCCACCCGCGCGCGTTCAAACCCGGCGCCTGCGTGCAGACGACGCTCGCCAAGGCAAACGTGATCCTGCACCAGACCGACGACGCGCCGACGTACGAGATCACCGTGCGCAACTCCTTCGCCCACTACCTCGCCACCTGGCTGCTCGACGCCATGGCGGAGTACCGCCTGGCCTGAGCGGACGCCCTTACTGCCGCAACGGCTCCAAGGCGGCGGCGGACTTGGCTAGGCGGACGAGGCTCAGGAACTCGGCGCGATAGCCGAACGGATCCTCGCCGCGCGCCGCTTGGGCGGCCGTGATCACGTCGTCGTAACTGTAGTCTTCGGTGTAGCGCCCGCCCCGCAACAGCTGGCCGAAGGCGGCGACGGCGGCGGCAAAGCGCGCTTCCTCGGACGCGCGCGCCGCGCGCGCGACTGAATCGGCTTCGGTCACGTGCCGCGCGAACTCCGTGCTCGTCTCGGCGTCGGGCAGCTTGTAGCGGATGGCGACGGTGGCGAACTCGTCGGCGCGGCCGTCGCCCGACACCGCTTCCTCCTCACCGTAGCGGAGCGGCGCGATACGCTCGGCGCCGGAGCCCACCGGGGTGATCTCGTAGAGCGCGGTCACCGCGTGGCCTGCACCGATCTCGCCGGCGTCCACCTTGTCGTTGCGAAAGTCCTCGCGCGCGAGCATCCGGGTCTCGTAGCCGATCAGCCGGTATTCGCTCACCAGCGCCGGGTTGAACTCGACCTGGATCTTCACGTCCTTGGCGATGGGGAAGAGGGTCGACGTCGCCTCCTCGACCAGCACCTTGCGGGCCTCCGACAGGGTGTCGATATAGCTGGCGTTGCCGTTGCCGTTCTGGGCGAGTCGCTGCATCAGGGCGTCGTTGTAGTTGCCCATGCCGAAGCCCAGCACGGAGAGGAAGACGCCGCTCGCCCGCTTGCGCGCGATGTAGCCCTCCAGCTCGTCGGGGTCGGTGATGCCCACGTTGAAGTCGCCGTCGGTGGCGAGGATCACGCGGTTGACGCCATCCTCGACGAACTGCCGCTCGGCCAGCAGATAGGCCTGGCGGACCCCTTCGGCGCCCGCCGTGGACCCGCCCGCCCGGAGGGTCTCCAGGGCGGCCGCGATGGCGCCCTGCTCGGCCACCGGCGTCGGCTCCAGCACCGTGCCGGCCGTGCCCGCGTAGGCGACGATCGCCACCGTGTCCTCCGGCGCGAGCGTATCCAGCAGCAGCCTGAGCGAGTTGATCAGCAGCGGCAGCTTGTCGGGGGCGTCCATCGAGCCTGAGGTGTCGACCAGGAACACCAGGTTCGCGGGCGGGCGGGCGGCAGGCGCGAGCGTGTAGCCCTTGATGCCGATGTGCATCAGGCTGGTTGCATCGTTCCAGGGCGTCGGCATCAGCGCGACGTGGACGGCGAAGGGGCGCGCCCGGCTCTCCGGTGGCGCGTAGTCGTAGGGGAAGTAGTTGATCAGCTCCTCCACGCGCACCGCGTCCGGCTGCGGCAGCACGCCCCGGTTGAGCGAGGCCCGCATGAAGGCATAGGACGCGGTATCGACATCGATGGAGAAGGTCGAGACCGGCTCCTCGGCCGCGACTTTCACGGGGTTGGGGTCGAACGGAGTGAACCGGTCGCGGCCCTGGTCGCGGTATCCGAGCGACGGCACATCGCCCGCCTCCGGCGGGGCTGATGCGGCCAGCGGAACAGCTTCCGCCACGACTTCGGCATGCTCGACGGCGGCGACTTCCAATGGTGCGTCGGCCGACAAGGAGCGGGCCGCTCGTTCCCGCAATGCCTTCTCAATCATGGCTTCCTCTGAGGCCACCACCAGCGGTTCCGGGGGGGCTTCGACGCTTGCCGTCTCCACCTCCACAGCCGGCCCGGGGCTCGCAGGCGGCGGGGGGGCGAGGGGGTCGCGAACCACGAATGTCTGGTGGGAGACGATGGCGGCAACAATCAGCAGGGCGGCGAGGCCGGCGAGCGCCGGATAGGGACGCGAGAGCCACATGGCAAACCTCCTCAGCCAGGACGTGGCGATGAGCGCCACACGTCCCGTCTGACGTTGCCGGTCCCCAATTCCTTGGCGCTGCTCGTCGAAGGCGGTGAGCGCCGCAGCCGTCGCCCGCTCCCGCGCCTCGGGCAGCGGCTGCGGAGGGTTGGCGCGGAGCGCCGCTTCCAGTCTTTCGAGTTCGTCGCTCACGGCTCTACATCCTCGTCAGCGGCGAGAGCGCGCAGACGCTTGCGCGCCTCGTGCATCCGCCACGAGACGGTCGATTCGGAGATGCCGAGAACCTCTGCAGCCTCCGCGTGTCGCAGCCCTTCCTGGAGCACGAGGACCACGGTGGTGCGCAGATCGTCCGCAAGCCCGCCCAGCATCTGCCGCAGCCAGAGGGCCTCGGCATCGATCGCTGCCTGCTCCGCTCTCGTCATCGCATCCACTTCGGCAAAGGCCGCCTCGTTGCGCCGCTGGGCGCCGTCGCGGCGCAGCCGGTCGCGGGCGGCATTGACCACGACCCGGTAGAGCCAGGTCGCGAAGCGGCTCTCGCCCCGGTAGGAGGGGAGCCTCGCGGCCAGGCCGATGCAGACATCCTGCGCCAGGTCCGCCGCCGCCTCATCGTTGCCGAGCACGCGCGCGCCTACGCGGTAGATCAACTCGTAGTGGCGCTCGATGAGCGTGGCGAACGCCTCCCGGTCTCCTGTGGCGGCCCGGTCAACCAGCGCACGGTCCGTTTCCTCGCTCATGCGGCCATGATGATCCAACACGACATCGCGTTAGAAGGTTAGACGCACGCCGGACCTGAATCCTTGGCAGGTTCTCGGACGGGCGGCGGCTTGTTCCTCCGGCGCCGCTCGCCTATGGTGCGCCGGCGAAAGCGGACGGGGCGGCCGCGCCGGGCACGTGCGGCCGCACGGCGGCGCCGTGCCCCCGGCGCCAGGGGCGGTTCATGGACAGTATTCGCATCAGGGGCGGCCGCCCGCTCGAGGGTGAGATCGAGATCTTTGGCGCCAAGAATGCGGCCCTGCCGCTGATGGCGGCGTGTCTCTTGACCGAAGAGACGCTCACGCTCGCCAACATCCCGCACCTGACCGATATCACGACGCTCGCGCACCTTCTCGCCCAGCACGGGGTCGAGATCGGCATGGACGGCCACGCGAGGCACGGCGGCAATGCCGGGCGGGTGCTCTCGCTCCGGGCCCGACAGATCACCAGCACGAAGGCGCCCTACGAGCTGGTGAGCCGGATGCGCGCCTCCGTCCTGGTGCTGGGCCCGCTGCTCGCCCGCACGGGACGGGCGACCGTCTCGCTCCCCGGCGGCTGCGCCATCGGCACGCGCCCCGTGGACCTGCACATCGACGGGCTCACCCGGCTCGGCGCCCAGGTCGTGCTCGAGGACGGCGACATCCAGGCGCACGCGCGGGGGCGGCTGCGCGGGGCCGAGATCAGACTGCCCTTCGC